>RGCF01000067.1 GCA_009919265.1 Bacteroidota bacterium
TATGCTGGAAAAATATTGTAAAAGTAGATCCAGGGAAAGCTGTTTTAGGCCTTTTATCAGAAATATTTACATTTGGCTTGGCAGATATATCAGCAGTTACTGGGTCAGATATGTCAGATATAATTCGGTTAAAGATTTTAAAGGTAAAACCTAGTTATATGTATGACAGAAGTTTGTCTGTTATATATCATGCTAGTTGGATTTCTAATGGGGGTACACCACCAAGTGTATCTCCCACATCGGGAAATACAGGGGGTAGTGGTAGTTCCACTGCAAGTGAACCTATGCCATTCGAACCTGTTCCTGATGGTTGGGAGGTAATACCTGATACACCATTTATAGGAACAATCTGCCCACCAGGAACAATATCTGAAAACACTATCTGTATACCAGACTCGTATAATATAGATGTACAGAATCCTACTCTTGTACCATGTACTAATCAAGAAGATGATGATGGGACAAACTGTTGGAAAAAAGGAACACGCGATCCTACTTGCACTGGCGGGATTATTTCTGTGATTCAGAGTCCTATATACAATGATGTGACCGGTTATATGCAAATAACACAAACTCCCTATAAATGTAACGGAGTCGATGTGCCGTCGCCCGTTGGAATCATGAAAACGTATAACGAACGCATTATATGCCCCGCTGGCTACGAAAAGGAGGGAATCTTATGTTATAATCGTTGTGAAAAGGTGGGGTATAAAAGGATCGGGGCGAAGTGTGTGGCGCCTGCAGAAGGTGTCATAAGGACAATAGAATCAGGTAAACTTGCAGTAAGAAAGCGTATAGGAAAAACTGATGCGCCGCCGCCCACGGTAGTAAGAGAGCCCACCTACGACTCAGAAGTTCCACTAAACAATCTACCATTCATATGGTGTGATTTTGCAGATCCTAAGATGTTAGATAAAATGGCTACATTTTACAATGTACAAGCGATACAGAATCCAGATATTACCTATAATAAGTGTGGCGACACAGAAGCAACTGTGCAAAAGATAATAAAGTTCTACGGTGTAATTGCCTCATCGGAACTATCATGTGATGTAGCGTGTAATATTATATTCACAAAATATGATCCTATCTCTGGAAAGTTAATATCAGTGAAACCAGGATGTTCATATCCAGAAGATAATGATTTCAAGGATTATCATTTTTGCTATAGAAGATTCTATTTTATATATAGTCGTGAAAAGGGGGAGTTTATTGTAACAGGATGTACACACGTTGACTATACTGCTCCTGACGCAATGGTGAAAAGTGTTCCAGGAGCTTCAGACAATTTCCTTGTATCACTCTCAGAGCCAACTGTGTATACAGGCGACGCCGAGGCTCTCTTGAGGAGAGCCGCCGAGACTAGCGCTAAGGCAGTCTCTCTCAGAGCCATATGGGAGGCCGCCCGCGCAGCCGACAGGGCTGCCGGCCGAAACTACAATTCCGATGCCACCAATGCCGCGCTCGATGCTTACTGGCCCGCCTGGCAGGAGGCCACCAATGCCGAAGGCGCCGCCAAGCGGATTGATATCGCGTCAAAATATAAAAATACAAATTCAAGGAGTGTTCCGCCGAGTCCATTATGGACTTTATCAAATACAAACCTAACACTCTATAATACCCAACGTGCAGAATGGAATAGGAATAATGGTTCTGCCAAGACATTTATGGCAGTAGCACGACGTAGTAAGGATATCGCAAATCTTAGCAATATGTTAGACTCGATGAAAAATGGCAGTGTATTTTCAGAAATAGCAGGTGCAACGGCTGTAAACGCATTATCGCTAGGAATTGGAATGAAAGCAGGGCAGCTTGCGACCAACTTGGGACAAAAACTAGGGGGTGCCTACGGGTCGGTGTTCGGTGGACTTATTGGTGGCGCAGTTGGTGGAGCCGCTGCAGGAATGGGCGCACAAGAAGCAGTGAATCGCATACTTACCCAAACAAATCAACGTATTACATCCACTATTGATAAATCCGATATTGATGATTTCCCTAGTATTGTAACACAAAACGGAAATACATTCATAAGAACGCGTGATACGGATTGGGAAATACTTCAAGGGGCTCCGTATGAGGTTTCAAATGGATATACTCCAAACTTCACATCAACCTGTAGAGGTATTACAACAAACGCAGCGTATTGTACAAATAAATACGTGATTAGAAATATGGTAGATAAATATCATGAACTGCACCCAGGAAAACATTTAGAGTCAATAACTGGAATAGAACCTCGTGGAGATAAGGGGTGTTACTATAAAGCTACGGAATATACATATGACATTGCAACTATGCAAAAAACAGGCGATTCGTATGAAAAGGAAATCGTTCAAGTCCACCAGTTCAAAGATATGGACATATGCACATTTGAGCCAATCAGCGGCGACTCATTCGATGAATCGATCGCATCCTATCCGATCAGAAATATTACCGATATTATGACCAATATAACACTGTACCCATTTCGTGTATCACATCGTACCTCGGATCTTACTGCCAGATTTGTTCGTATAAGGCCGCCTGTTGGTAGCACGAATCGCCTGCAGTTAACGGAAATCGAAATATACGATGTGAGTGGCACAAATGTCGCTGTAAACCGCCCCACTTATTCTACATCCGCCGATACAGAGTATGCATCTGCGCAATCAGTCGTAGATGGGAATCGGACACCAGGTCAAAGTAAGTTGAATGTGTGGGCGCCGACAACTACAGATACTAATCCCTATTGGGAGGTCGATCTGGGTAAAAATATAAATATTGCAGAAGTTATATATTATGGCGGCGATTTACCTGACACTAATCATATAGGGGTTCGCATAGAGTTCCTGTATTCGAATGCAGCGAGTGAAACACCGATTCTCACAAAAACACTGACCGCCGAGACAAAACAGGCTATTAGTACAAGTGTACACGTTGTATCTGTCTATGCATCTAGCATAACAAAGTCGAAATATCCAAGAAGCGGCTCGATTAAACTTCCTCCCCTTAATGCTACAAGGGTATCGAATGCGCCCAAATACATAGGAAACCCACAGTGTATTCAGCGTTGTGAAGATGCAGATGTAATGAGTCGGTTTATGAATCAGTACAATAATACTCATGATAATACTCAGATTATGCGTATGTTCCGTGGAACCAATGGGAAGGATCCGAGCTCATGTGAGTACGAGGTGGAAATGAAGACTATCAGTGACTCTACTTCAGGTTCAGGTTCAGGAAGCGTCGACCCCTTAAAAAGACCCTTTACGCTCGAAAAACAGTATGTAAATATGTCGATAAATATGGCCAGTTCTCAACCATCCAATGTGGTACTGGGCAGATATGTACGCATACGTCCAAACAACTCGCCCAATAATGTCTTGGAAATATCGCATATAGTTGTAACAAATAACGATGGTTATAGAATATCGTCGAGTAAACCTATTAACTGCAACAACGAAATAGAAATATTGGATGATATTGCTGGCGCATCGAATGGCGGTAGTTTTGTGGCTGGAGATCAGTGTGTAAAATCGGTCGTGAATGGTTATGTGAAACCAGGAACTACAACTCCATCGTTTAATCCAGAATATTATCCCAATTTATATATTGCTAAAAATAATGACGCATCGACGTTTTTCCAAATAGACCTTTTGTCAGCAAGTACAATAAATCAAATAATGTTTGTTGGTCGCAACGACACGGAGCGTGTCAAAGGGGGCATTAAAGGCATACAAGTCGAAGTATATGTGGATGACCCAAGTAGTTTGAACGCGAGACCTGTTTTTACGTATAGCTTACCAACCGACGATGTGTATCAGACAATAAATGTATGGCGCCCGATTCAATGCGCGTTTGATCTTCAATCTTCTCAAATACTGGAAGAACCAGTGTATTTGAATATGGCTTCTCCTCTTGCGCTTATGCAAAGTTTATATACATACGATACAGTTCCTGGACTAGAAGGCGTTACACAGAATTGTGGGCCACCACAGTGTAGAATTCTCAAACTAGGAGTTGAAGAAGAAGTTGAAGAACTGGAAATACCTGATACATATGAACAAATACCTGGTGTGGGTGCTGTATCGAATATTATGAGTTCACTCAAAAGCACATGGAACTCCTTCCTTCCGAAACAGTCTGAAGAACTCGTTACACCGATTGTTTCTAACTTGAAAGTGGCAAACTCGAGTGTGAAAAACATGGCAGACACGGTAGCAGATATGCAAACGATTGCTGGAACGGATAAACGATGCAAAGACAGGGAAGTACTTACCAACATTATGATGCACTACAACAATCTAAATGCACCAAAACAAGATGGTACTATAAGCGCGAATGTAACAAAGGAAGCAGCAGAAAAGTTGCAGAAAGAATATGGTGTTACTAAGAACACCATGCTGCGCATACTGAAAGCGGGTCAGTCGACCCCCAATACATGTGATATTATGTACGAAGAGTCCGTCGATATATACGATGATTATATAGAAGATATTGTCAATAAAGACTACGCTTTCAAACAAGTGAAGGCGGCCAGATTTGTAATGAATGGTGTTGTTCCAGACTCGGATCCCAAGCGAGTCACAGATATTAGTGCAAACGCTCTAGGAATCATGTCAGATAGAACAGTTGTCAATCCGCCGTTCAGTTCGAAAGATATAAGCCCGGCGTGTGTGATTGACTGTAGGGATCCGAATATAATACAAGAAGTACGTGCGAAAGTCAATTCAAATAAACATACGGGATCAGATATTTTGGGAGCATATACCGAAACATATACATTAAAGAGTATAAAAAATAGTTTCCAACCGTCGCCATATGTGTGTGAATACACTATTATAAAGGATGGCGTGCAGAAATATAATACGAGAAATGCATCATATGCTGATCCCAACGTAGAAACCTATGTGCGAGGAGTATTTTCAACCGATCCTGCCCCGACATGCAGTCACAACGTGGTGAAAATAGAAGAATATGATCCTGAGTTTGTCACTTGGACAAACAATAACTACCCCGCAAAATACAAGGGTGTGAATAGCATTATACCCTATATATATTCATACAACCCTGTAGATCCTACGAAAAAAGATCCTAAGAATCTACAGAAAAACTCAGTACGTGTAAATTCACAATCACAGAATATATAATGAATACGTAGATGACCATACATTTGGTAATATGGATACTCTGTATCCTATTACTACTTGCACTCGTATTTTATTATCGAAAAGAAGGATTTCAAAATATGGGATCAGAATATGTGTTGCCGACGCCACAATCGCCTGATGATACGAAAAGTATGTTTTGGAGCATTGTTGGCTTACAAAAAGGCGGCACAAGCGGCAGCGGCAGCGGCAGCGGCAGCAGTAGGGGTAGCGGCAGCGGCAGCAGTAGGGGTAGCGGCAGCGGTAGCAGTAGCAGCAATACCACACTTGATCTACTAAACCAGGTAACGAATCCCACAGATAATGAAACATTTAAAATGGTATTCCCCAACTACATATCAATTTACGCGCTTTCAAAATACAACAAAGATGCGAAAGCGGCGCGTTACGCTCTCACATATAACTACGATGCACTACAGGCGGAACTTAATACACAAATTACAAAAGATGAAGATAAGCAGGCCGCTATAAACTATTCGATAGACGCAAAACAAGCATCCTGTGGAGAGTTAAACGCACTCGCAATGAGTCTATATGGCCAGTTTCTACAGTTATCCGCAACAATGATTGATCTCAGTGGAACAGCCATATCTGCAGAAGCGGCGCATAACAATAACAAAAACCTGCAAGGTGGTTCTTCTCCCGCTGGAAAAGCGTGTATGAATCAAGGAACCACTCCTTCCGCAGCCTGTATACAACTTGCCAGCCAAGACGAAACACTTTTCCCTCTTCTTCCAAAATATGATAATGCAAACGTAGATTTGTTGAAATACGGTTTTGGATATCACCCAAATACGGGTACTCAGATTGAAGGTATACAGGAAACAATCAATACGGTTATACAGGCATATACTGGTTTACAATGTAGCATGCCTTCTGGAGGTAGTTCCTCAGGTAGTTCTTTGACGATTGATACCGTGTTCTCGAGGTCGTACATAGAAAAACTTGGACTGATTGATACGGAACGCTTGAGTACCATGTTACAAGAACTGTCGCCGTATTACGTCTCTGCCAATACAATCAACTATATCTCCAGAAAACTCATTGCCACTACAGAATATAATACGAAACTCGATACGGCAGATGATTATATCAAAGATATGGCCAAAACCACGAATCGCATTGTGTCGCTCGTAGGTGAGGAGACCAATGTCTTAGATCCTGGTTTATTTTTCGATGAAAGTGGTAGTGGATCAACCGCTGGAGGAATACGAACATGTCCTGCTGGATATTATTGTCCTGTAACGAGTCCTACGGTGATTCCATGTCCTGTAGGAAGTTATTGCCCCCCTGGTACGATTGAACCGATCGCATGTGAGGTGGGTTTGTATACACCGCTGGGGGCTTATTCTGAGACACAATGCAGTACGAACATTCCAGCAGGGTATTATTCTGAAGAAGGAGTCGCTATAGAATGCCCAAAAGGAACCTACTGTCCTGAAAATACAGAGGCTCCTATTAAATGTCCAGCGGGGACATTTAATAATAGAACTGCACAGCCACTCCTTAGTGCGTGTAAAGATTGCACGAAAGGATCCTATTGTCCACTCGGTTCTTCTGGACCAAGTCCATGCCCTAAAGGGACGTATAATACGACCACAAAGAATATAGATAGAAATGGATGTCTCCCGTGTCCAACAGGCACATATTGCGACGAGAAATCAACCACTGTTCCCAAAAAGTGTCTCGCAGGTACATATGGTTCTACAACGGCACTCGAGACAATAAGTTGTACTGGTATCTGTGCAGGAGGATACTACTGCCCCCCTGCGTCTCAGTCTCAATATGGTGGTGATGGAACAAATCCTAATACCTATAAATGCCCTGTTGGAAAATACTGCCCAGCTGGTTCATCGTATCCTGTGATGTGCCCCGCTGGAAGTTATTGTGACGAGGCTGGCTTGAGTAGTGCCAAAAAATGTCAACCTGGTAAATACAATACAAAGGTTGGTTCTCTTGTAGCTACAGATTGCCTCACTTGCCCCGGTGGTTCGTATTGCGGACTGGGTTCAACAAGACCTATTTCTTGCCCTGCAGGAAGCTACTGCCCAGAAGGCTCTGAAACTCCAGTTATATGCCCTGCTGGATCATACTGCCCTTTAACAACGCCGGCGATTCCCACCATAGCCCCTACCCCATGCCCCGCAGGTAGATACAATGATTCCACTGGAAAATCGACTTTGGCAGATTGTAAATCATGCCCTGCTGGAACTGTCTGTCCCTCTCAAGGAACTGTCTTTGTTATGGGCTGTGTTGCAGGATATTATTGTCCTCCCATGAGTTCTGCTGCAATACCATGCCCCGCAGGCTCGTATTGTGATACTGATAATATGGGATCTCCTACAAACTGTCCTGCTGGAACATCTTCTTCGGCGACCGGTGCAATAAGCCCGTTTACATGTAGGGGATGTAGCCCTGGGACATATTCTCCAAACGTAGGGGCGGCTCAATGCGCGCCATGCCCGCTCGGCACCTACTGTCAAAACTCGGGGACTTCTATACCCACCCCGTGCCCAATAGGGAAATATTGCAGCACAACAGGATTAGTTAATGCTGTACCATGCCCTACAGGTACGTATTCGCCCGATGTAGGTCGTCAGTCTGTCTGTATAAGTTGCCCCATTGGATCGTACTGTCCGAGTACGGGTATGAGCACACCTACAATCTGTCCCACGGGCACGTATTGCCCATCAACAGGTGGTACTGCCGCGAATCAGTGCTTAATAGGGAAGATATGCCCTACCACGGGTTTATCAGAAGGGACGGCGTGTCCACCAGGTATGATGTGTCCCACTACTGGGCTGGTGAACGCCACGATACAGTGCCCTGCTGGCACATATTCTACAGGGGGCGCGGGGGCGTCGTGTACGTCTTGTCCCGCAAATACATATTCTTCCGCATTGGGTGCCACAACTTCTTCTACATGTTTACCATGTGCCGCGAATAAATATTCAATGCCTGGATCTAGTTCATGTGGCGACGGATGCCCTCAAGGAACATATTTGTCAAGTGCTACTTGTGTGGCATGTCCAGCAGGTACTTCTTCTATTGGCGGCAATGGTCCTGCGTCATCCTGTTCTTTGGTATGCCCTGCAGGATCCTATTGTAACGGAACAAACCCCCCTACAAAGTGCCCCCCTGGTAAAATATACACAGGCACGGGAATAAATTCTCTCGCAGGATGTGCAACTGCAGGGACTGCATGCCCTGCTGGAAAGATGTGTCCCGCAGGTATTACAAGTACGGCAGAGGCTATCGATTGTATAGCAGGATATTATTGCCCTTCGGGTTCTGGACCACCCCTTTGTAGTAGCGGCAGTGGCAGTGGTAGCAGTTCTCCTTGTCAAAATCCCATAGCAGGAATCACATATGGCGTGCCTCCCACACCCTGTCCCGCAGGAACTTTCTACCCAAATACGGGTGCAACGAGTTCGTCAGATTGCGTACCCTGTAGCGCTGGTACGGCTTCTTCTGCTACGGGTGCAAAACTATATACAACATGTGCGATGTGTCCTGCTGGAACGTGGTCTTCTAGTGGGGCTGCATCATGCACGTCTTGTGATCCGGGTAAATATTCAACTACTACGTTTGCTTCAAGCAATACGGTGTGTCTAGCATGTAGTGCTGGGATAAACTGTGCCGGTGGAGCATCGAATAATACAACACCCTGTCGGGCTGGATATTATTGCACTGCTGGCGCTGGGCCGGTGGCATGCCCCGTGGGATCATATTCTAAAGGTGGCGCAACACAAAATTATACATGTGGTACTAGTTCATGTAGCACTACAGCAACATCTTGCAAGTTTTGTAATGGTGGGTATTATTGTGCCCCTGGTTCGATTGATGAGTTCGGAAGAACTTCTGAAAGCGGCTCTGGTTCTTCTGTTACTTTATGTCCTGCAGGAACATATCGACCTGGGTATGGACCATATGGTTGTTCAGCATGTGCAGCAGGATATTATTCTGATGCAGGGGCGTCATCATGCACACTAGCCGCTGTTGGATATTTTTCTGCGAACGGTATTAGAACTGCATGCCCACCGGGAAGATATAAAGCTACTACGGGCGGAACCGCAACCACTGCAATCAACGCATGCACAGCATGCCCTGCAGGAAAATATAATAACACAGCAGGATCATCTCAATGTTTAACATGTGGCAGTGGAACATATTCTGCCGCCGGTGCAAGTAGTTGTCTGGCATGTCAAACAGGAAAGTGTATAACATGCGCCACATCTGCAACAGGTTGTTCATCGGAGTAGGTCGGCAGAGCCGACCTTTTACATCGCTACTGTAGGCATGTAGGCTAAGTTAGGTACACCCTAGGGGTGTACCTAACTTTGGCACATGCCGGTAGACGTTACCGCGACAACGCCGTCGCGCCCACCAAGCCCATTTATATACAATCCTACTATAGATGTACCTCGACTGGGTACTAGTTTTATTCGCAATCATATGTATTTGTATTCTGTCTTACGCGATATACAGACTAAGTACAAATACATTCCCCGAAAGCATATTCTCCGAAGGGTTCAAACTCCAGAAAATAACACAACAATACTCTGTGCCGGTTTTGGGCGGCGCATATCAAATAAATCCTGGTGGTTCGCAGGCTAGTGACATAGTCTATGTACCAGATATAGAACAATACAAAACACTCTCCACGCGCATGCATGGTGCGCCATCGACCTTTGAAAACCCTTTGCCTAATCAGGATGATGTTCTTCAACATTCTGTATTTCGAAAAACCGCAGTTGGTGATGAGTTAGCAAGCAAGTTCTCCGCCATAATTCCCCCAGATCTGGAGTGGTATTATCGCCAAAACAATACTGAGTTTCCTGACAGGGTACCAAATAGTCAGGATAAAGCACGTTCATTTGCAAGATCTATTATTAAAGATATTGACAGGGGTGCTTATGATCCCTGTAATATATGCAAAGAAACGTTTGATAGACTACCAAGGGGAATGGAACTTGATTTTAGAGGTATAACCCTTTCTTCCGTTTACTATCATGATATGAACTCGTACGACTTTGAGAAGATGACAAATACAGTAAGTTGCGCGGGACACTATATAAATAAAAAAACATTTTCCCCAAAATTCATAACACTTTTATCACATGCACATAACTATACAAAGATAAGGGATTTATCAGGGGCGGGATTTACTACCAATGTGTGTAGACTCTTATGGTCTAACTACAAAGATAATGCTGCTGTTTCTCTTTATAAAAGTATGAAAATTTCGAATGCCGATCCAAATGTTATTAGTGAGCCTATACCTATCTCTATAAGTATAGTTGGAACTGCATCTACCGCGGCAAAAGCAGAGTTTCAACAAAGTATAAACTATTCTAGCTCGATATATTTAGAAAATCCATCACTTATACAATATTTTATAGGATTATCATACAACGAGTTTCCTGATGCGCCTGCAGAGTTTGTGGCAACTATTTCTACAACCGGCCATCTATGTATGCCAGAACTGGAAGATATAATGAACACAAGTGGATTTCAAACGCGTGTTATGTATAAAAGTATGTTTTGGAATGGTCTTTTATCAGATAAGTTACGCGATCCAAAGTTTTTTCAAGGGGGTCTTATACTCCCTTTTGGAGATGGAGCGGAACTTTCTGACACAAATAAATGTAATACTGTTCTAACATCTGAGATACTTAGACTCATACCTGAAACTGCTCGTAATTTCATAATAGAATGGATATATACTAGATCTTTCACTTATACACGATTTTATGCTACAAATGTTAGCCAGACACAAATGCGCGGTTCTACACCCCCCGCATGGGTTGGTAAAACACCCGTAAAACGTAAAATACCCAACTTAAACGCCATTGCGCTGTCGACAGACCTATTAAATAGTATTTGTCAGCAGTTTTATGATATGTTAGATGGGGCATTCAATATAACATATATATATGACGCATTAGATGTTGGCACGACAATGCTAGATTTACGTGTCGATTTAACACCTGGTATCTCAGACGCAATGTTAAACCGAGCCGGCGGATCCTTAAACCAGGGTAGCGGATCGTTAAACCAGGGCAGCGGATCCTTGCAACAAGCTGCAACAAAAATAAAAGGGTATGTCGATAGCATTGCACAGTTGAAATCTCAATATACTACACTCTTGAACAAGGGGGAGAATGCAATGACAGATAGTATGTTAACGCAAGCAAAGAGTGATTACGACCAGGAACTTTTGAAACGCGTGGGTTCGAAACTCGATAATAATAGTCTTCCTCCCGCAAAAGGCGCAGTAATAAGAATATTTTACGATGGATTGACAGGAACAAATATAAATGTCACTGGATTTATTACCGATGCACGCGCAGTCACATCATTCATAAAAGATTTCAACGGAGGCTTGGATGTTCCTATTGGCAACATGCCTGGTAATACAAACTATGCCCCTAAGATTGTATATGATGAAAATCAATCAGAAACATTGAATTGCAGGGATCCAAACACTATAAAGAGGATGATTACCGATTATACAACAAATATCGGGCTTGATAAAAGTATTCTAATGAACGCAGATCCCCCGTTTGATATCACAGATAAGGCATTATTTGTAAGTGAGGTGACACACGCGGTGCAAGTGAGTCCCACGCAGTGTGCACTCCGTTGGAAAGAATATGATGCGGATAAGTACAATGCTACTACATCTGCTCCCAACAATATTGCCAGGGTGTTGAGAGGCAGTGGCAGCAGTGGCAGCAGTGGCAGCAGTGGCAGCAGTGGCAGCAGTGGCAGCAGTGGCAGTGGAAGCGGTAGCAGCAGTACCCCTCCCTACAGTGCTGTAAGAACCGCGCTAATATCTTATACACGAGACATAGAAGTCTGGAATGACACAGAAATAACGTTCGATTTATCAGGACTGAATTTTTTCCAAGGTTTGACTATACCTGCGTGTGTATTCGACCCCTACCAATACAAAGAATCTGTATACCCCAGACTTATGGAACTTGGAAGTAGTACAGGCGAGATAAATATCATTAAAAACGATTTTATTGTGAACAACTTCAAAGATGGCAATGGGCAAGTATGTCCTAATATTCTGCCAGATTACGTATTCAACGACGCCGACTATATTTCCGCGAATAGTCTTCCAGCAACAACCAACGCGATTACGCATTATAAAACCACAGGAATACAAGCAAATCTCCCTATAAAGGCTCCAATCACCTTGCAACCCCTTACACAATCTGTCACCTTCGTGAAACCCCCCCTCGACGAGTCCTATTTGGACACTTTATCTGGTCTATGCCCCAAACAAACTTGCCAGGACATTGACGTATTGTATTCCCTCACCGATCAGTACAACAATGACCCTACCTATCCAGGAACCATAATGGCCGTGATGAAATCCGTGACGGCGAACCCATATCAATGTGATATCGAGGCAGACGTGGTATACGACTCCCAAATCACAGACCTCGTCACGGATAAGCCCATAGATAAGGGCGCAGTAGATTATTCAAAGAACGATGCTGGATCTCTCATTGCTACTCCCAAAGCTATGCCATATACTGGCATGAGTCGTACTAAAATGTCACTATATCTAGGAATAAATAAACTCTCGTGCAACATAGAGTTATCTGATATCGCGGATATATCCAAAGTAGACAGTGGTGCAGCCATCCAGACAAATACTCCCCCACTTTTCAGTCCCCTCATCTACACAAAAATGTTGAAGGAAAAAGCCTCTGTGAACAATACAGCCCCTATTCTCTCGGAAAAACTAAGCGCAGTTGCCGGATCTGCTAGAAAGGTCGTTGCCGACTATAATACGAACACCGGCTCCGCTGTAACAAAGATACTCTCCCCCTTTGTAGACTATTCTACGAAGATAGAAGAGCCCGCCCCCCTCAAGGCTCGCTCATTTGGCCTCGATCGCGAGAGAAACTCGAAAGGGGAATACACCGATGCATACAAGACAATGCAGTTTAACAGTCCTCTGCAGCAGGAGTCCACTGTTGAGCCACAGGAAGAGTCGCGTGGAACTTCGTATAAATTCCTCCGCTTCCGCCCTGTTCAAACACGCAACCCCACCAGTAAACATGTTCACGTAGGCAAATTCATCTTCTATCACGGCGAACAAGCCATCCAGTTCAGCAAGGGTACCGTGACAAATCCCATGGGTACATGGGAAGGTCGCATAGAAGATGTGACAGGCGTGGGAATCACCCCTGGGTGGATTGACGCGCACAAAAAACCCCTCGTGTTCGCCTTCCCCGCACCCATTCTTGTAAACGGCTATCGCATTCAAACTCCCCCTATAGGGACAGATCCAGGATGCGATCCCGTGAGTTGGATTCTAGAAGGCTCCACGAACGGCACGTTCTGGACTGTGCTCGACAGAAGAACAAACTACCCTACACCCGTACAACGATCTAGCGATACATGGATCGAGCGATTTTAGGAGCTATCTAATAGAATGCCGGCTCGTACACGCAAATCGAAAAAGCAGGGGGGAGGCGGCTGCGGATGTATGATACAAGGCGGAGGATCCCGCCGTAAAACGCGTCGTGGGAGGCGCAGAAGGGTTCGGTTCGCGCTCGGAACAAATAAGAAAAAAGTTTATCGTTCCTAAATACCGAAGATGATGACAACCATTGCAGAAACAGAAGAAACTCCTCGCACTCGTTGTGGATATACACCGAGTGAGTCTATACGGGCGTTTGAAAAGGCAATGATGGAATCAGGTGTGCTGGGCACAGGGAAAGCACTACATTTTGCAGCAGATGTGGCGTGTAGTGGGGGATTCGACTGCCTTGTACGATCCATGTGGGAATATGCCATATCGCATATAGGTCTCGGATCACCTCGCATATTCTTTTATTTGAAGAAGCGGATTGAAGAAATCAGCGGGCTTCTGCAAAAACTCCCGGATGAAGGTGCCTATGCTCTAGAGGAGTTCCAGGTACGCGTCGGCGAGCTTATACTTGTGCTGCGGGAGGCGGCTCCGCGGACAATCGTGCCGTGGCCAAAGGTCGGTCAAGAAACGCATACGGAGGGGTGGATTCGTACCATTGCTTCTGCACCCGAGACC
>RGCF01000068.1 GCA_009919265.1 Bacteroidota bacterium
ACCTCTCGCGTAATGCAGCACCGCTGGCAACGCTCGAGGCTCTGTTTTGCGCTTTGAAGTAGCTTTCGGCATTATCCGCATATGCGCCTGGACCATATCTCTTACGCAGCAACCCATGACCAACTCGTTGATGTAGTCCAAAGAATCGGTTCGCGAATTGGCTCCGCTTTCACCGACGGCGGAATACATCCACGTTTCGGAACTCGGAATTTCACTCTGGCTCTTATGAATGGCCACTACCTCGAAGTTGTGTGCCCCCTAGAGCATCCAGCTGCTGATTCATCACCATTCGGTCGCGTCGTTTCACAACGTGCAAATGAAGGTGGCGGATGGTTGACCTGGGTTGTGTCAACAGAAGATCTTTCCCCGATTGAAACTCGACTTGGACGTCAAGCAGTCGATGGTTCTCGCAAACGTCCTGATGGATCTGAACTTAAGTGGAAGCAACTTGGTGTTCTTGGAACTCTCGATGACTCGCAACTTCCATTCTTTATACAATGGCTTTCACAAGATCATCCGTCGACTGACGGGAAAGCTGTTGCTGAAATCGTCAAGATCGAAATTGCTGGCGACGAGAAGACAATTGAAGAATGGCTTGGCTCAGACCTATCTAAAGTATTCGATAGAGTAGTAATTGAATGGGTCGATCCCTCCACGAACGACGGTCAAGCAGGATTAGTAGCAGTTCATCTTTCGACGCCTAACGGAGTTGTACGCTTGGATTAATCACCAAGTACAACGCCGCCCTGGCTCAGTCGGTAGAGCGTCGCTCTCGTAAAGCGAAGGTCGCGGGTTCGATTCCCGCGGGCGGCTCAAGAAACCAAAAGAAGTGGCCTCCAAAAAAGTTACTTTTCTTAAAAAAAGTCATCTCCTCAAAAAACATCTCGATTCTCAAGAAACGCTTCTGCTGTATGTGATTGAAAATATGGAAGTGTGTTTTTGTCCATCCGAAGGTGTCAAGAAATAATCCTTTTGCAGGCACTTATTCATGATTTTGATGAGGTTATTTTGGTGTATTTATGGTTTTATAGTATATATGGTGTGTCGCCGAACGTAGAGTGGGGACGGGTTTGAAAAGACTTGAAAAAATTCAATTATCTCTAAGATTACGCTGGGTATCTATATGGATGTTTATTATTCGATTGATGCTACAAAATAAAATTGTTATTCCCACTAGAATTGAGGCGTTAAATTTTAATACGACTAGCCCGCTCTCAAACAAGAATTTAGGTTTGTTTGAAGAATGGGAAAGGTCTTGGAATGAGACCGATGATTTAGAGCGGATCGGCAGGTATCACGACGCAATAAAGATTCGCAGGGATATCCTCGAGCAAATTTACGATTTTTATGAGATTCAAAGTGAGGAATATTATCCACCAATTTTGGGTCCACATTGGACGTCAAACTTTGGACATTTCTCAAATATAGGACACTTACATATGTTAGAAGCGGTAGGAGAAGTCTCTAAAGGGACTCGTACAATTATCTCATCTAACAATTGTCCAAATCGCGAGATGCTAAAGCAAGTAGTCGGAGATTATCAGTTAGCACATAATTCTGTGGAGAATCGATGGACTGAAACATCGAATACGTGGCACATTGGCGAGAGAATGCAGATGGTGAAAACAAAGACCGGATTTAGGTGTCAGATTGAGCTGCACGACTCATTATTTCAACTTAATGAACGAAGAAAAGAGAAAAATCTAGAGTACTTGAATTTACAAGAAGATTATTTAGAGACTGCAGAGATGGAGATGAAGAAATTCGGCCTTCCGTCAAGTGCGCCATTTGTAGCATTTCATAATCGTGAATCTCAAGGAAAATACGACAATAGAACACAATCCCTTCTTACTTTCTCAGATTCTTTAGATTTTATAACGGCTCAAGGAATCTGGGTTGTTCGATTCGGAGATCGAGGAATGCAACCTCTCACACCAAAGCAAAATATTATTGATTTACCCCGACTAAACGTAGAGACTAACCATCTTCACCCTTATCTACTCGCAAAATGTGTTTTTTTTCTTGGCACAATATCAGGACCTTCGATGATTCCTAGAATCTTTGGGAAACCATCCTTGATTACCAATTTAAATCAAATAGCTACCGGCGCACAATCTGCACCTCACGGATCCATATTTCTTCCAAAACACTACATTAGCGATTCGGGACATAAGTTGTCATTGCGTGAACTATTTGAAACCAAACTCGCTTTCGCAAGTTTAAACACGAAAGAACTTCGAGAAAGGGGTTACACTATTGAACAAAACTCAAGTCAAGAGATTCTGAGCGCAACAAAAGAAATTTTCTATAATTTATATTATGGTCAAGCAAACCAGCCTTCAGAGGAAAACAAAAATGTAGATAAAATTAGGGAGTTATTTAGCTCGCCTACCTCGGGGAAAATTTCTGAGAGTTTTCTGGAATTGAATCAAAATTGGTCGGTCTTATGAATGGCTCAACTTCGTTCATAATAATCACTACTAAAAAAAATAAGTACGGAAATCACCTAGAATCAAATTGTGGATGTGAAACAAATAGAACTCGACCAGCCACTTTAAAAGATTTAGCATATATACTCGATGAAATTCGTTTAAACCAAAGATGGGATGCTTCTGTAAAAATTCTCACTATCACTAGACTGCTTACCGTACTTCAACTGTACTTCAAAAATAGACCACTCCTAACCCAGATCATTTTCTCGCGTTTCAAGTATACAATTAGTAACAAAGGTGACTGCTTGCAGCACGACTTTAAAGAATTTCGAGATAAAGACGTCTGGTATTCAAGGAGCTCTTCGATTATTGGATTTCCAATTAGCCGTGAAGTTTTTGTGAATAGTCTAGATATGGTGAGAATGAAGAAATGGAATGCTCTCGTTTTTGCTCCGCAAAATGATAGGCGCAATCTTCAAATTGAGAATATTCGGTCGGTTGAAAAATACATCAAGATCGGAAGGTATAAACCGCTATCGTCGGGGAGGTCAGACATCTGCAATTTTGAAAAATTAGGTAGTTGGATGGAGACTGAATTTCGTTCCTATTCTGATGCAAAGATACTTCATGGAGTTATCTTTGTTAAAAGCGATACCTTCATAAATCAGGACTTGACGCAGAACTTTCAAGATGCGCCGTTTTGGAGTGGGCCTTCGGCAGTCTGGCCAAATTCAATGATGCAGTCTGGCCAAGAAGAATTCTTGACAGCTTCGTGCAAAACCGAAATATTCTTCAAGGAAACTTCACTCTTTATCAATGCAAACTTGAACTTTTACCATTTTTTAGCGGAGTCAATCAGACCTTTAATTTATGCCGTAGAAAACAATTTAGAGTTTGAACATATATTAATTCGTGATGATCTACCAAAGCAATTTTATCAGATTATTGAATGGATTTGTCCTGAAAAATCGATAAAATTTTTGCGATTTGGTGATACGGCAATTTGTGAGACAGTAGTGATGGCAGTTATGAACAACCGACTTGCCGCAACTGATGAGATTTTTAAGGAGGAGGATAGAAGTTTCTTATCAACAGACGAGTGGAAGACACTTGAATTCATCAGAAGAAAAATTTCTTTTCGTGAAGAAACATCACAAATTTTGTACGCGGAAAGAGAAAGTTTTGAGTCACGCGGTATTATTAATGCAAGAAAAGTCAAGTTGCGATTAGGGAAAAGTGGAGTCGACGTAATTTCATTGAATCAAGAATTGTTCTTGGAGCAATTAAAAAAGTATCAGAGTGCAAAACTGTTTATTTCAACGACTGGCGCTGCGATGACAAATATGATTTTTTTAAGAGAAGGAAGTTCAGTAATCGAGTTAATATTCAACAAGAGAATTAGTTGGAAATTTCTTGCCGACGCTTGTGGATTACAACATTACAAGTTTCGGTTGAGCGCTGTATTTGCTGGCCGGCTTCAATCAAGTATTGATACTTATCGAGTTAAGGTGTCGAAATTAATTCAAGTCATCCAGGGCATTATGGATTGATTCTGCGTTGCAATTTTAAGGGTCATGCATAGGTAAAAGTAGAATGTTGAGAATCTAAGGTTGGACACCCGATCCTTTTTATTTCGTCATAAGACGTGATTTGAAGTGGTTTCAGATAGAATCGCAGAGTGTTCGAAACCAATAAAAAGGTTCAAGTATTCGATGATGAATTCGGAAATTTGCGGACCTTAAATTTTTCCGAGATTCCTTTCAGCGTTAAGAGGCTATATTGGATTAGTTGTGTTCCTCGGTATGCAGTTCGGGGCAGGCATGCCCATAAGACTCTTGAGCAATTCTTTATTATGTTGTCCGGATCAGTAAATTTAGTATTGAAGAATCACAAGTTTGAAACAACTCTCAAACTCACCGTTGATTCACCAATTATTGTCTTGATGTCCGGAGTTTGGAGGGAATTATCAGAATTCTCTAGTAATGCAGTTTTAATGGTAGGTGCAAGCGAGGAATATGATGAAAGTGATTACATTCGCGATTGGGATGAATATGTCAATTGGTTGGAAAAGCAATAGTGCTTAAAGTACCTTACTATCCTTTTAATCATATCCCTGAGAAGTTGATCTCTGAGTGGAAAACAGCAATTGATCAAGTGATTGAGTCTGGCGTTTTCATAGGTGGATCGTTTGTGGAACATTTCGAATCCGAATGGAGCACTTTTATAAAGTGTGAGCGTTCAGTTTCTGTTGGAAATGGTTTTGACGGTTTGAGAATTGCGTTGGAGGTTCTTGGCGTATCAAAAGGGATGAAAGTAGTAGTCCCTGCACATACTTTTATTGCAACGTGGCTTTCAGTAAAAGCTGTGGGTGCAACGCCGGTAGGAGTTGATGTAGATCGAAATGGCTTAATGGATTTAGATAAACTTGAAGCTCTCAATGATGAGGTTGATGCGATTATTCCAGTACATATGCATGGAGCTATGGTAAACATGCCAAGGTTATTGAACTGGGCAAAACCAAAGAAAGTAAAAGTCGTTGAAGATGCCTCTCAGGCTCATGGTGCGAACCTTGACGGCAAGAGTGTAGGGACCTGGGGCGATGCTGGCGTGTTTTCGTTATACCCCACCAAGAATCTAGGAGCTTTGGGCGATGCGGGAATAATCGTGTTTGCGGATCAAGTACTGGCATCTAGGGCGAAGTCTCTTCGCAATTACGGAGCAATTGAAGGGAAAAAATATGATTATGAAAGTCTCGGTCTAAACAGCAGGCTAGATCCCATTCAGGCAGCTGTGTTAAGTGTAAATTTAAAATATCTAAATGAATGGAATGATAAGCGGATAAAAATCGCCAATATGTACGAGGAACATTTAAACGAGAATATTAAGAAGCTTCAGCCTGCAGCGTTAAATTCGGTGAGACACCATTTTCCGATTTTAGTTCCAAATCCCGAGCAAGTCGCAAGAGTTTTGAATGAAAAAGGTATAGGCGTCGAACGTCATTATCCGGAAACTGCAGCACGTTCATATGCAAAAGTTAACCGAATAAAGGATTCTATTCCATACCCGATAGCAGATTCGATTTCTTCTAGTACCCTAAGCCTGCCCATTTCGCCTTGGCATACAGAAGATCAAATTTCCTATGTAATGGAGTCGTTGAATATGGCAATTGCTGATCGATCAATAGAAATATGAACAAGCTAAGAAACAGCAAAAGCTAGTGTCCTTTAATACGGAACATCGTGATGCTATGGGTCAAAGTCCTGTCGTAGTCTTTGTGCATCTCGGTAATACTCTTCCCAGATACGCAAAGATGAATCTTCAATACTTCAAAAAGGAGTTTCCCAATAGAATCGTGTGGTTTATCTCGGATTCATCAGACTTACTCCGAGAAATCCAAACTCTTGGAGTAAATACCTATCATTTCTCTCTTAACACGATTGATAAAGATATTTATTACAAGCATTTAAATCATCCAGCAAGGTTTAGAGAAGGTTTTTGGTTCAAAACAATACTTCGTTTTAATGCACTAGCAAATTTTCAGAATGATAATAATATCCCAATTATCCACCTTGAGAACGATGTTTGGCTTTCTAGTGATTTTCCTTTTGACAAATTCAACCTTCTTGCAGCGTCTATCGCCTATCCATTACTGAATGAAAGTCAAGGAATTGCAAGCGTGATGTATTTGAAAGATAGTAATGCTTCACAAAAGTTGATAGATCTATTTCGTGAGATTGTTGCGAATGACGGCACCCACACAGACATGACACTATTAGGAGAGGTAAGTCGAGATAAACAGATTAACTTTGAACCCTTGCCAACTTTGCCTCCTGAGAATGACACAAGCCCAACACATAGATTGTTCTCTGCGAATTTTGATTTATTCAACGGATGCTTCGATGCAGCGGCTTACGGCGTCTACTTCCTGGGAACAGACCCACGAAATTCCAAAGGTTTCAGCGAGCTTTATGTTAGGCGCATTCAGCATAATTTGCCAACTAATATAGAAAGCATCAATTATGTTTCGCACAACGCAACTGTGGAAGTGCAAACCGCCAATAGATCCTATAATCTATTTTGTATACACAATCACAGCAAGAACTTGCAAATATGGACTGAAAAGCGAGAGAAATTCCTTGGGTCGAGATTTGAGAATGCAAAGTCTTCATTAGACATGAGCCGAAAGTTTTATCCAAAAGTCTTTTTATCCGAATTGTCAAAATACTTGTTCCGCAGAACTATTGATTTTCTCAAATTGTTTCACTTGACTTCAAACCGAAATTAGTTGGTAAGATGAAAATAGGCGTTCTGACAACCACCCTGACTGGAGGCGCAGGAATAGCTGCTTTCCGTTCTTGGGAAGCATTAAATGGTGAAGGTGTTCATGCCGAGCTTCTAGGCCCAGGTCTTGGAAATAAAAAGTTTTCGTCTAAAGTCTTGACCGCACTTCAAGCCACTTTAGTTCAAAACTCGAGCGACTTAATTACTACATTTTCACTAAATAAGCTTGAACAATTTGAATTAGACAGATTCGACATAATCCACCTGCATGCATTCTATAATCTAATCTCTGTTAGTAGCCTGCTGGAATTAACGAATTCAAAGCCAATATTTATCACAATGCATGATCAGAGAATTCTCACGGGTGGCTGCCATTATTCGGACACTTGTCTAGGTTATTTGAATCAATGTAACAATTGTCCAAAAGTGAGTCCAGTATTTCAGAATTCTGTTCGCGCAGAAAAAACCAACACCCGAATGCTTCTTGAAACGAGAAATATTCATCTAGTTTCTCCCTCTAAATGGCTTGCTGACATGGCCTTAACTGTGATGAATGGGGGACTAGCGAACCCTGTGTCAATAATTCCAAATCCTGTACCTGATCAAGCGTTTTTAGATGTTAAAAGCCTGAGGAGTTTCCTTCAATTAGGAGATAGATTTGTAATTGGTTTTATTTCCATGATTCCTGAGAACCGAAATAAAGGGCTCTTCTTACTCCTTGAAGCTATTAGCAACCTAGATCTTGAAGTTCGAAGCAAGGTAATCCTTCTGCTAGTAGGGGGAGAAAAAATTCCAAAAATACCTGCGGGGATAGAATTTAGACATGTTGACAGAAAGACTTTCAGGTCTATCCCAAACATTTATCCTGTTATAGATCTTCTCGCAGTCCCCTCTCTGCAAGATAACTCACCGAATGTAATCGCTGAGGCCCTTTGTAATGGGGTACGGATTATAGGAAGTAGATGTGGTGGAATTCCGGAAATGCTGGAGAGATTTTCTCAACCAAGTCTTGACGTTAGAGATATAGAAAAATTTAGAGATGCAATTACAGAGAGCGTACTTAATTATACGATCACATCAAACTTCATGTCATCGGCAAGAGAGTTTTTTGCTTATCAAAATTACTCTCGGACTATGATAAACAAATATTCACAAGCATTGATGCTTTAGTTCGTTTTAGGATTATCTAAGCCGCTCTTTCAGCGGCACAGAGAATATTTTTCGACTAGAAAATAGTAAATCAATGAAAAGGTTGATTTTGGTTGAAAACACATGCTTGATCCTAATTTTGTAAAAGTTCTTCTTTAACCAAAGATCGCATGCAATGTTTTCCTCAGAATTTGTCCAATGTTTAAGTCTCTCTTCAATTGGAAGACGGGTCCACTGCGAGTTTACTTCTACATGTTCTGCGACAGAGTCATCGCCAGTATTCATAATCAAGTTTCTTGGCGGCAGAAGTGCTAGATAATCATTTCGGTATAGAAAATCTCCAATGACCAAATCCCATGCATCTATGTAGCCGCCCATAGCGCGTCGGGCACCGGCACTCCAGAAGCTTCTCTCTGGGGTTATTGCAGTTAATTGTCTTTCGATTAAAGTTAATTGGCTTTGCATGAAACTTTTTCTAAGTTCCTGCCATTTAGTCCAGGTGGTCGCCCATCCCCAGGTGAGCGCATACTTTGACAAAACAGGATTATCTCCAGTGGCGACTTTCGGAGCGAACTGCGTGCCGCAGATCAAATGTAAACGAGGATTACTGCTCAAAGCCCGAAAACCTTGGAAACAGAATTCAAAAAATGCGGGGCTAGGAATGCAATCATCCTCTAAGATTATAAGTTGGTGGCAATTTGTGAACGCCCAATCAATTCCGGAGACCACAGAAACAGCACATCCTCGATTTTCAGGCTCAAGAAATATATGTGAGTTAAAGTTCAAATGCTTCTCAAGTTCACTTATAACGGTAACAACTTTTTGGTTATCAATCCGCGCCTCTTCATTTGAATTCTTCGGCACATCAATATGGAAATAAAAATCGCGTATCCCTGCCTTTAAGCAAACATTTACAATTTTCTCGATATTATCAAATCGACGATACGCAATAATAAGTACACTTATATCGTGTACAGTTGAATCATTAGACATAGGTAGAGTGTAAACCGACAAATAGGGAGAGGAAAGTTTTGAACCCATTGATCTCTATAGTCGTACCCGTTCACAGAATGGCAGGACGTCTTGGCAACCTGAAAGCTTCGATTGATTCGACCCGCCAGCAAATGCTTCCGATCGAATTCATCTTGATTCATGACGGTGTGGATGCGGAAACAGATTATGAATTGGAAGAAATATCAAGAACTTACCGAACTCAACTTTATAAAACAACATACTTATCTCCTGGATTGACAAGAAACGTAGGATTAGAAAAAGCAAATACTCCATGGATAACATTTTGGGATAGTGATGACATCGGCTATGCCGATAAGTTAGTTGATGCAGTAAAGAGAAGTCCGACTTACGTAAATATTATTATGGGTGGCTTTGAAACGAGACTTCCTAGTGGCACCAAAAAGAAAAATCTCCCAAACTTGACCAGATCATTTTCTAGCAACTTTGTGAATCCAGGCCTTTGGAGATTTATATTTCGGAAAGATCGAATTGGATCAATCAGGTTTGTTAGTTCAAAAATGGGTGAAGACCAAATCTTTCTGGTTGAACTTGATATTCTTAGGCAAGAAACCTTGCTAGTGAGTGAAATTTTTTACTGTTATTTTATCAATTCGAACACTCAGTTGAGTAATGACAAAAGCGCTATTCGAGAAATCGCAATGTCCAACCAGTATATTACAGGCCTTAGTATAAAAAAACAAATCTGCCGGGAATATCAAAAAGTCATAAGACTTCGAATGCTCATCACTGAAATTAGACATACTAAATTGAAGGAATCATTTGCAAATCCTAAAAAATTTGTTTTCATAATTGGAATCAAAAGCTTTTTTAGAGACTTTTTTTTACCAATGGTTGTAATTATTCATTATTTGATTAGGCAACGAATAGAATGAAGAAGCAACGTGTTTTTCTCTACCTTACTGGAGGCCTCGGAAACCAACTATTTCAATTAGCGGCAGCACTTGCAGAGACAAATCACTGTATCTTTGTCGAAAGTGAGTCAGGTAAACCACGCTCAACATTGGGAACCCCAGATATCCTTGATTTGGATCTCTCCCAAATAACACCAAAAATCTTGCCTCTTCGTTTAAATCTAAAGAGTCGACATATTCCGAGAGTGTTTGGACTGTTAATAAGAAGTCATTTGTCATACAAAAAGAACTTCATGTACAAGAGTTTTGTGGGTAGTATAAGAGTAATCGCTAATGTCGTATTAATGGTCTCGTATCGAAAAATATTTTCTCTAGTAGTACCCCGAAATGTGGGTTATGAAGGTCCAAAAAAAACCTTTGTAAAAGACAAATTCCTCGTCGGCTATTTTCAAAGCTATAGATACGTCGATAACAATGGAGTGAAAGAACAACTGATGAAAATTAGGCCATTGACAGTATCCTCAAAATTGGAAAATTTGATTGACTTGGCTCTCCAGGAAAAACCAACGTTTGTCCATTTGAGACTCAAGGACTATATAAATCACCAGCATTTTGGAATTCCAAATTTAGACTACTATAGGGAAGCAATTAGTTCACTACAAAAATCAGGGAGCGATAAGATTTGGATTTTTTCTGATGACTCCAAGAGCGCACACAATTTTGCAAGAAATTTTGAAAACTCTTCTGTTGTAGACGATGCTGATTTGACACCGGCCCAAGTATTAGAGCTTTTTAGATATGGGGATAATTATGTTATTGCTAATTCAACGTTTAGTTGGTGGGGCGCATACTTACGCAGAAATGAATCTGCCAAAGTGATAGCTCCGACACCTTGGTTTAAGTTATCTCCAGAACCATATGAAATAGTCCCACCAAATTGGGAACGATTGAGGGCATTTTAGATGTTTCCATTTAAAATTCGGCAGTCGTTGCTGTTACTTGAAAAGAGAGATAGACGGCGACTTGTAGTTATAGTTTTAGCCCAAGCCTTCTTGAGTTTTCTTGATCTAATAGGGATAGCACTCATTGGCGCGATTGGCGCTCTCACAATTAATGGTGTGCAGTCTAAATCGTCCACAGGACTCCTTGCCGAGTTTACAAATTTCGTTGGAATTGCAAATCTCACGTATCAAGGACAAGTGGTAATCCTAGGACTTGTTTCATCTGTAGTTCTAATTGGAAAGACTCTGTTATCAATATATTTTACGCGGAGAATTTTACGATTTCTAAGCAACAAAGGTGCACTTATCTCCACAAAACTAGTCAAGTCCCTTTTTTCACAACCAATCACCTATGTGCAAAAACAATCATCGCAAGAAACTTTATTTGCCTTGACTCAAGGTGTCATGAACATAACATTGGGTGTCTTGGGGAGTTTAGCGACACTATTTACTGACTTTGCACTCTTACTTGTTCTCTGTTTAGGATTGTTTATCGTTGATCCCTTGGTTGCACTTAGCACCATTGCTCTATTTTCCGGAATCGGTTTATTACTATACAGAGTACTGCATCAAAGAGCTCTAGAACTTGGAATTTTGCAGACAGAACTTCATATCTCAAGTAATCAGAAAATCTTTGAATTAGTCAAAGGCTACAGGGAAATCTTAGTCAAAGATAGAGTTAATTTCTATGGGAATGAGATTTCAAAATTACGTTTTAGTCTTAGTGAAACTCTTGCAGATTCCTCTTTCCTACCGTATATCGGTAAGTATGTTATAGAAACTTCAGTCCTTATCGGCGGATTGACAATTGGAGCAGTGCAGTTTGCGATTTCAGATGCAGTGTCCGCTGTCAGTACGCTATCTATATTCTTAGCCGCTGGAATGCGAATCGCGCCTGCGGTATTAAGAATGCAACAAGGGGCTATAAGTTTAAAGTCATATATTGGCACGGCTGATCGAACCTTGGAGCTCGCTGAACAATTGCAATTTACTTCTGATGAGACAGCAGCAGTAAGAAATTTAAGTGAAGATAGTCCCAAGTTCGAGTATCCAGATTTCAAAAGCAATATCAAATTCCAAGATGTTAATTTTAGCTACCCAAACTCAAATAGAATTGCAATTGCAGATTTGAGTTTTGAGGTAAAAGAGGGTGAGTTCATCGCGATTGTAGGTGATTCGGGAGCTGGGAAGTCAACAATCGCAGATTTAATGCTCGGAATCATTTCTCCGGACTCGGGTGAAATAAAAGTCTCTGGTGTAAGCCCTGATGCGGCAATTAAGTCGTGGCCCGGAGCAATTGCTTACGTTCCGCAAGACCCTCTTGTTATTGAAGGAAGTTTGCGAGAGAACATTACTTTGGGATACGGGCAAAATTCTATTTCTGTTGAGAGAGTTGAGCGGGCTTTAAAGGTCTCTAAGCTGGAGACTTTAATTGAAAGTCTTGATAATGGACTTGACACTCTTGTGGGGGAATCAGGCTGGGGAATTAGTGGTGGCCAAAAACAAAGATTGGGTATCGCCCGAGCTATGTACTCGAATCCTAAACTGCTTGTGCTTGACGAGGCTACTAGTGCCCTAGATGCAACTACCGAGTCTGACATATCAGCATCAATCAATACTCTTAAGGGAAGAGTAACAATTGTGATGATTGCGCATCGACTTTCGATCGTCCGGGATGCTAACAAAATAGTTTACATGGAAAATGGAAAAATGATTGGAGTGGGATCATTCGAAGAATTACGTTTAAGAATAGATAAATTCGACAAACAGGCGAGGTTAATGGGTCTCTAAAGGTTATCAAAATGCAAAGCCCTAACAGTATTTGGGGTACGATTTAAGGCGATAGCGGTTTATTGATGGGAGTAATTATGGGTTCGGTAGTTAAAAAGCGCCGCAAAAGAATGGCAAAGAAGAAACACAAGAAACTGCTGAAGAAGACGAGAATTCAGCGCCGAAACAAGAAATAGTTAGACACGATATGTGGCTAGCTTTCCGTTTGTGGAAGTTACGAGAAAGCGCTTTCCTTTCAACGTAAAGATTGCGCTTTCTTCAACCCCGAGAAGGGGAGAAGCGGAAATAAGTTTCTGTGCTACCCCGTATGTATCAGTGGAACAAATACGCCTTGCACAGCCATAGAACAAGCCTTTTTCATCGATTACCAGGGGCGAACCAGGTGTCCCGAGAGCCTTAGACGTGAGAGTGAATGGCTCCTCATCTTGATTAAGAATCATGAATCGCACTAAATCGGGATTAGGCAGACTGTTTCCACTGGCCCCTAGCCAAGCCACCGCAACCTTCTTGTCCGAACTTGTTATCGCAACATCATAGCCAGCGACTGCTAAACCGTTATCTGGTCCATCGAGAGTCTGATATTTCCAATCTTCGGGAAAAATCGTAGCTCTTGTAGCAACTCTAACTTCTCCTTGAGTAGCAAGATTTTTTGACGAGAGTGTTAGCACGGAGTCATAAATAAGGTAGACAGATTTTCCCAGCGATACAGCCTTGACTTTGAAACCAACGTCACCAGTTGTTCTTCCATCTTTTTCCCGATCACCGTCTACTATTTCGTAAACCCACCCATTCTTAGTAAGTGATGCACCAAGCAGAATGCCTTGATCTTCATCTCGATAGAACACTTGAAGTCCAGCAGGTGTAACAGCACAGGCATTAGAGACGCTTACATTGCTAGCAGAGCGTTCGCGGTTAAGTTCTTTGTAATTTTGAATTTTCTCGCCATTTCCATCAACAATCTCAAATTTCCATTTACTTCCATCGTAGGAGGCATGCCTTAGATCTCGGTTCTCTGTATCAGAGTAGAAAACATGAAGAACTTGGGATTTACCTGTCCCCGAGACACACAGCGAAAGTGGACCTGAGAGATTTCGATCAGAGCGGCCTCCACTCGTCGAGTTTCCATCGATAACACTGATTTTCCAACTTCTTCCGCTTGGTTGAGCGAGCTTCAAGTTTCCGCTGCGCGCATCGGAATATGCAATGACTGGCTCGCTCTTAAAGACTGCAGATGCTATGTATCGGGCATCAGCACTTTTATCGATGGTTGTTGATTTAGGGGTGGCTTGGGGCTTCACTTGATTAGTTGTAACCGACTCTGACACTCCATTGGCGTTAACCGCTGATACGGTAAACGAATAAGCCTTTCCATTGGTTAGTCCTGAAATACGTGCAGGGCTACTTGTAAAAGTTTTTTCAACTCCGCCCGGATTAACCGTGACTTTGTATCCAGTAACTCGGTCCACGCGTCGGCAGGTTGGCGACTCAAACGTGACAAGA
>RGCF01000069.1 GCA_009919265.1 Bacteroidota bacterium
CAAAGACAGGGATATTGCGAGCTTGCGCCAAGGAGCATAATGATTGAATTAGTGTTTTTGTCATGACGCCTTTATTATAATCTTCCAAGATGATACCGGCCAGATTTGGCGTATTCATGATAGAGCCTAAAAGCATATCTGCTTCAGCATCTGTAATGGCCTCTCGGATTTCTCGATCCACACGAAGCATTTGTTGATTATTACCGATAATACGAGTTTTCACCGTTGTGGGGCGATGGGCAAGGCGAATCATTCCAGCGGATGAACAACCGGTTGATTCAAGAATATCAATCAGCATTGCACCGGTATTGTCATCACCAATGACTCCGCAAAGCAAAAGATTGATCCCCAATGCCTGAAGATTTCCAGCAACATTAGCCGCTCCACCTAGATGTATGGATTCATGTTCCAGATCTATGACCGGTACAGGGGCTTCAGGCGAAATGCGATTTACAGAACCCCAGAAATACCGATCAAGCATGATATCACCAATAACAGCAATGGTTTTACCATTGCATTGTGAAAGAATGTGACTAGCTCTGGAAGAAGTTATGGAATGCATGATTAGTCCTGCCAATTGCCTTGAAATTCAATTACTTTGTTCAAAAAAAAGCAAGTGGCGAAGATACGGAAAAAACAGGTCTTTTGCACGCTTTCTTTCATAGTATTTTGGGCCCTTTGATATGTCATCGGGCTACAAATCACAAGAATTATCGTATTTTTGCATTTTGCGGCATAAGGCGGACAAGACAAAAATTCTACATGATGCCATGACAATACCCTTTTCTGCACAAGATATTGAGGCGATTGCCCGATTGTTGGATATTTCTCCAACAAAGCAGGATAGTGCCTGGATGTGGCAGATGGCGAATGGTAAAACGGGTCAAGCTCAGACTGTTATTGTTCATGAATCTGTTGATTTTGGTAATGATGAAGTCGGGTGTTTGGTAGCTGTTCAAACCGGCCATGGTTATTTTGAGCTACATGGATGCAATCATGTCATGCTATTTGAGCCTGATGAAGTCATTTTTCTAAGAGTAGACGATATGCATGTTTCCAGTATGGTTATTGGAAAAAACTGCACTTGTTCAATGTTCGCCCCAATCAAAAGAGAATTGTTGCGCACGGATCCAATCTTGCTTGATCCTGCGGTTTTGATGTCGGCAATGCAAATGTCAATAGCGGAGAGTATTCTATCATGAGTTCTCGTAACAATAAAATACAGGTTCAAGTATTCAATGATTCGAATCAAAAACCTGTTCCTCGCACCAAGATTCAAGAAGTGGTTCGAAGAGTTTTTGCAAGTGAAGGAATCAAAGAAGCTGAAGTGAATGTGATCATCGTCACAGATGAACGCATTCATGAATTGAACATTGAATTTTTAAAGCATGATTATCCAACCGATGTCATCACATTTCCGATAAGTGAAGATCCACTTGAAGGCGAGGTATATATCAGCGCGGATACTGCTCGCAATCAGGCAGTTGAATATGGTGTAACTTTGACCGAGGAAATACTCCGTCTTGCAGCTCATGGAGCATTGCATCTTGCAGGATATGATGATTCAACTCCTGAGGGTAAAAAACAAATGAGCGTTCTTGAAACGAAATACATGCATGCCGGGAATTCCCAAGGATGAGGTATTGATCATGTATGATCGCATCATGCAAATAATTTCCGAAGTGATTGGTCGCATGCAAGAGGGTGACAAGCTCACTGTTTTACAATTCAAAGAATTGGAAAATCGTGGATTCACCGTTGCAGAAATTTCAACCGCATTAAGTTGGATAGCAGAAAGAATTGAGCAGTCAATGCTTGAAAAAACCAATCATGCAACACGATCAAAACATGCACATCGAGTACTGAATGAAAATGAACGCTTGATGTTTTCTGCTGAAGCATGGGGTACGCTGATTCATTTTCGCGAGATTGGTTTACTTCAAACCGATCATGTGGAATTAATCATAGAAAGGGCTTCGATGATGAACATAGGATGCATGGACAATTCAACACTTACCATGTTGATCGTATCATTGCTCTTTCAAGATGAAGATTCCAAACATTCCTTGCATCGCATCTTACTCAAAGGCGATGAAGAAATTCACTGAGGCAAGACCCCGTAGTTCAGCCGGATAGAACGCAAGTTTCCTAAACTTGATGTCGGAGGTTCGAGTCCTCTCGGGGTCGCTCCCTTATAATGCTTCCGACAATAATTTCCACATCTCACGTTTCAGCGCTTCGATTTGTTCTCCTGATACTGCTGAAATCATCATTACTTGATATGCTTCCCCAAAATTCAATGCTTCCAGAATTGGTCTGTCAGCTTCTGTAACCGTATCCATTTTACTGATGCAAATGATCCGTGGTTTTTCCAACATTGTTGCATCATACTTTCTCAATTCTTCGCATAACACAGTATATTCTTCTATGGGATCACCGCTCATTGCATCAAGCAAAAAGACAAGAACTTTTGTGCGCTCCACATGACGAAGAAATTGAATGCCCAGTCCCTTTCCTTCATGCGCTCCTTCGATGAGACCAGGAATATCTGCCATGGTAAATGAGCGTTCATTTCCAACATAGACCATTCCAAGATTAGGAATCAATGTTGTGAAAGGGTAATCTGCAATTTTTGGTTTTGCCGCTGACATGACAGAAATGAGCGTTGATTTTCCTGCATTTGGAAATCCAACAAGACCAACATCTGCAAGAATTTTCAATTCAAGTTCAAGTGTAAATTCTTCTCCGGGTTCACCAGGCTCACAATGTCTTGGAGCTTGATTCACGGAAGTAGTGAATTCTGCATTTCCTCTACCGCCTCGCCCACCTTTTGCTATTGTTGCGCGTTGTTTGTCTATCGTTAAATCAGCAATAATTTCTTGATTCTCAGCATTGCGTATAACAGTTCCAGAGGGAACACGGATCACTTTATCTTTACCACTTTTTCCGGTGCAGCGTGAAGATCCACCTTGTTTTCCATCCTCGGCATGATATTTCCGCTCATAGCGAAAATCAAGGAGAGTCGTGAGTTGTCTGTCTGCTTCAAAAACTATATCCCCACCTTTTCCGCCATTGCCACCATCCGGACCACCCAAAGGAACGAATTTTTCTTTCCTGAAACTCATGTGGCCTTTGCCACCATTGCCTGAGGAAACTTCAATTATTGCATTATCGATGAAATTCATGATAGGGGTCCGAGACTACTATTATTCAATGGAAAAGCCATACTGTGCACAAAAATACGGTATTCCCGCCCCATCCCCTCCACAACTGCCTCGAAAATCGTAAATTGCAATGCGGAAGGGAGAATGTTCCATCCATTATTGATTTGAGATTTATGCCAACTATTACATCCTTGGACCCACGTATCAACCGAGCACAACTTCCGGAAGATCAAGAACAACCATTTGCTCCAAAAGAAGAAATGGATCAGTTTCAAACATTTGAGGTCTTTGTTCAAAGTAAAACAGGCGGACATCATGCTCATGTTGGTTCTGTTCATGCACCAACACCTGAGATTGCTATGTCTTATGCAAAAGAACAATATGGTCGCCGAGGACAAACATTCAATATTTGGGTGATAGAAACTTCGCATATTCATGTACTTGACCAATCCGATGCTGATTTTTTTGAAACAGTTCCGGACAAAGGATATAGAGAAGTAGCTGCTTATGCGAAAATTCGTGACAAAGTGGAAGCATTTAAAAAGAATCAAGGTTGATGATGTCGGGTAATGAGCAATATGTGGTAACCGCTAGAAAATGGAGACCGATGACTTTTGCTGAAGTTGTCGGACAAGACCATATTGCAATTACATTGCGTAATGCAATGCTTACGGGTAGAGTTCATCATGCTTATTTGTTTACAGGTCCTCGAGGTGTTGGAAAGACAACTTCTGCACGCATTGTTGCAAAAGCTTTGAATTGTTTGAATCCCGGATCAGATGCAGAGCCTTGTAATGCATGCGCTTCTTGCAATGATATCATGGATGGCAGATCGATAGATGTGATTGAAATTGATGGTGCATCCAATAATAGTGTTGAGGATATCAGAAAGTTAAGAGAGAATTCTCGCTACCCGCCGGTTCATGGAAAGTATAAATTGTACATCATCGATGAAGTGCATATGCTTTCAACATCTGCCTTCAATGCACTTCTGAAAACACTTGAAGAGCCACCACCACATTTGATGTTCATATTTGCAACAACAGAAGTTCACAAAGTACCTGCTACTATTCTATCTCGATGTCAACGATTTGATTTCCGCAGAATGGAAATTGATACCATTATCAATCAACTCAAAAAGATTGCAGATGGAGAAGGCATTTCGATTGATGAAGAATCATTGATTGCAATAGCCCGCAAGGCAGATGGCTCTATGCGTGATTCACAAAGCATCTTTGATCAGGTACGTGCTTTTTGTGGAAATACAATAGTTGCAGCTGATGTTCATGATGCATTGCATTTGATTGATACAGAATTTTTCTTCCGAATTAGTCAGGCAATCCGTGAAAAAAATGTTGCAGATATGTTTGCGATAGCACGCGAAGTAATAGTAAAAGGTTATGATATTCAAGAATGCTTGAATGGACTGCTAGAACATTTCCGCAATATACTCTCGGTGCAGGCAACCGGTTCAACATCATTAATTGAAACAAGCGCCACATATCTTGCTAGATATGAACAAGAAGCCACATGTTTCACTCAAGCTGAAATGCTACGTTTGATGCATATTGTCACCAGCACGGAACATGGATTGAAATATGCTGCTCAACCAGGAGTTCGCTTGGAATTGGCGCTCACCCAAATGGCATCTCTTGATTCAATAGTTGACATAACAGAGGTGATGAATACTCTACGAGGAGAACCAGGAATCCAGCCTGCGTCAACACCTATCGCTGAAAAAAAAACTCCTGACCTGATTTATGCTACAGCTCAAAAGGTATTTGAGCAAAAAGATAAGAAAGTAGTAGCAGATACTCCTTTACCCACATCGCAAAAAACTGCTTTAACAGCTGATATACTTAGTCGTTGGGATGAATTCATTGATTCAACTTCTCCCATTCTACAATTTGCATTAAACACAGTTGTACCAAGTATTGAAGATGATACATTGAATATTACAACTGAATTGACATTTACATTTGAACAATTGAAATCAAATTTGGAAGCACTCAATAAAGCCCTGCTTTCATTTTATGGAATTTCAATTGACGTATCGTTGGCTCTTGGAAAAGAAGGGGAAAGTCGAGGAGAAAAGAAATCAATGTTTGAAACTATTGCACCTAGTCAGAATCATGCACAGAATGGCGGATTGGGTATTATTGGTTCTATGCCCTCACAATTGGAAGTCATCGAACAATCAAAACCAAAAATGAAAGAAAGGGATCTAAGCGAGGTGGAGAAAGCTTTGGTATCAACTTTTGGCGCGCGAGAAATATCAAAACGCTAACTGCAATTAAATATGCGTGTCTCTCAAACTACTAACGAATTGAACATACTTGTCAATGTCTGCTTTCGTTGTTGCAAGGCCTACTGAAATTCTTACCGCTCCTCGCATTTTCTTTAGGAAGGAAAACATATCGGAATAATTTCCCTTGGTTCTTCCACTGAAGAATCTCGTTAACTCTTCTGTTGTTACGCAATTGAAAATCTCATCTATTCCCGGATTGCAAAAACATCCTGAACGCAAAGAAATCATGTGCGTATTTGCTTTTTGTTCAATGATTTCGAAAGGAATGGCCGATCCATCCGGATTCAAAAAAGTCATGATTACCGTACCACCAGCCTTGGATCTATCTTCCGGACCATACAAATGCACTTGCTTCATTCCGGTAGCATGTTGCATCATTTGTAATTCACCACATAGATAATGCATCAATGATTGAATGCGTTCGCCAATTCTTTCGCGTCCAATCGATTCAATAAATCGCAACCCTATAGTGACAGCAGGTATATCGAGATAGTTGATTGTCCCATTTTCAAATCGTTCATGATTCTCATGTAAGTAATGTTGGGGTGAGAGAACTGCAACCATTGTTACATTTCCTCCTGCAAACCAAGGTTTTCTCAACAGATCAAAAGATGTTTTCTTGACCAATAGACAACCAACGCCTGTTGGATATCCGAAAATCTTATAGAACGATAGCGAGACAAAATCAGGTTGAACAATCTTTAGATCCAATCTATTCGTTGGGGCAAAAGCTGCTGCATCGAGCAATACATTCCAACCTCGATCTTGTGCTTTTTGTATCCATGATAAATCATGCTTAACTCCCGAAACATTGGATTGACCTGGAAATGCAAATAATTTGTGTTTTTTGTCAGTATGTCCATCCAATTCCCGAAGAAGAGCTTCTTCATCAATCATTAAATCTTCATAGTATGTCTGAACATAAGTGAATGCACCATTCTTGGATTTGCAATATTCGCGTATGCCATTCACTGAATTGTGATTGTCTGCAAGCAAAACAAAATGTGATTCTTCACCAAATGGATAACATTCTCCAACAATATGCAAAGCTTCCGTTGCATTTTGTGTGAATATGCAGAAGTAGTCTTCAGCATTGAAAAACTTTAATACTTCTTGTCTTGCTTCTTCGGCAAGTTTCGTGGCATATTGAGATGAGGGGTTCGTTGAATGCGGATTTCCAAACACTTGATCGCGCAGCATAGATTGATGTTGCGCCAATTGAGAGTCTGCATAAAGATTCCCACCGGTATAGTCAAGATAAACATGACCCGCCTTATCCAGTCTGGAAAATTCTTTTTCTCTCAGAGAATTGAAAAATGCATCATGCTTTAATGATGGATGCGATGGTGCACTTTTCAGAGTTGAAAGTAATTTATGGAGCATGACAATATATGCGATTTTGTTAAGGCGAAATTAGCATATTTTGTACACTTACGATAAGTCAAAAACAATGTATAACAATAGAAAAAAGTAAACATTATGGCGAGAACAAGCATTTATCTCAATTTCTCTGGAAATACTGAAGAGGCATTTTTGTTTTATAAATCCGTATTTGGTGGGGAATTTGGAAATGATGGCATTACTCGATTTGGTGACATGCCGACAATGGAAGGAGCTCCGCCTATGAGTGAAGCTGTTCAATCAATGATTCTACATGTTGAAATTGCTATAACAGGTGGACTCATTCTCATGGGAACAGATGCTCCTCAGGAACTTGGTTTTACAGTACATCAAGGCAATAATGTGAATATTAATCTTGAACCTGATACAAAAACGGAGGCTGAACGATTGTTTGATGCATTGAGCGAAGGTGGAACAATTCTACAACCACTTCAGGAAATGTTTTGGGGAGCCTATTATGGACACTTACAAGATAAATTCGGTATTAACTGGATGGTCAACTGCGCGAATGAAGCAATTTCTTGATGATCCGCAATGCTGATGGTCCTATTCCATGCATCGATGTCAAGACACTCTCATCCAATTTTTTCAATGCCCGTACTGTATTGATATCATGATCAATGAGCGCTCTTAAGGCAGGTTTTGCCAATCCTGCATCACGAAGTGCAGGTTCTAATTTTTGAATCTTTGCTTCATAAGTTTTAGATATGCTCTGATTTGTAGTTAACACACATTTCTTCTTTCTGTGCCCATTAACTTCATTTCTTCTCATTAATGCTATTCGTTTAATTAAACCTTTGGGCAATTTCATGTCATAAGGAAATTGTATTGCTCCTTTGGAATATTTCCAAGGACCAAGTTCTTCTTGAAATGCTCGGATACCTGAGGATGTTGGATAAAATCCAATATGATGAGCATTTCCGGCAAAGTACACCAATACGCCATTCAACCTAAATGCAGGCATACCATATGAAATGCAAGCCTCCGCCTCTGGCAGAGCAGATTCCAGTATATGCTGCATTTCTCTAAGTTTTTGCAGCTTTAAGCCTTCAAAACGGCTTAAATAAGTGTCAAATGCATGTTTCATGATCCACCATAATACATAACAATGAGCCGAAAATTAGAAAAATTAAATATGTGTTGCAACATATATGTTCAAACACATATATTTGCACCATGAAAGAGTCACCTTTACATATACGATTGAAGCAAAAGAAATTTGAATCTGAAATTCAGCAAGCAATGCTTAGCATTGTAGTAGCAGCTGATATAATCAAGCGGAAACAATTCAAAGTATGTGAATCAAAAAAATTGACTCATTCACAGTATAATATACTACGAATTCTGAAAGGGAATCCGGAAGGATATTGTAGAAAGGAAATTATGGAGAGAATGCTTGAAAAAGCACCGGATGCGACTAGACTCATAGATGGTCTAGTTGCCGACCATCTTGCAGAGAGAATTACTTCAAAGCAAGATAAAAGAATGTCATTGACAAGAATTACAGCAAAAGGAATAGCATTATTACAAAACTTACATGAGCCAATGCAATCCTTTGCAAAAGAACTGAATGGTATGTATTCGAAAACAGATCTAAAGAATATTTCTGAGCTTTGTGGTAGAATTATTTCGGTTGAGTTGCACAATCAGGAATGATTACCAACAGCATATGATCACAAAACACTCAATAAACAAGACCACATTTCACCTTTTCACATATCACACATTATTGGAGTTATCATGAAACATATGATTGCAGTATTCGCAGTCCTCATTCTCGGAGCATGTACATTACATGCTCAAAATACCAAATGGAATCTTGACAGGTCTCATTCATCCATTAAGTTTTCTGTAAGCCACATGGTTGTTTCAGAAGCAGATGGAAAATTTGGTGATTTTTCTGTCAATGTCGCTTCTGATAAAGATGATTTTTCAGATGCTAAAATTGATGTAACCATCAAAACTGCCTCAATCAACACTGATGATGCAAAGCGTGATGAACATTTGCGTAGTGGAGATTTCTTTGATGTGGCTAATCATCCAACAATTACATTCAAAAGCAAATCCATGAAGAAAACCGGAAATGGCACCTATAAATTATCCGGAGATTTCACAATGCGTGGCATTACAAAATCAGTTACGCTTGATGTCAAATATGGTGGCATGCAAAAAAGTCCATGGGGTCAAACAGTTGCAGGTTTTAAAATCACTGGAAAAATCAATCGCAAAGAATACGGAGTATCTTGGAGCAAAATGCTTGATCAAGGTGGTGCTGTAGTAGGTGATGAAGTTGATCTTGTGGCTAATATCGAAATCACAAAATAATCGCTATTCCTGATAGCCTATGGCGCATCATGAGTTCATCTTGAACATCTGATGCGCCATTCTTTTTTAGATTGTAGTGACTTATTGTATTTTCGAATGAGTAATCTAAGAGAACACATGAAAAATGAAGTATTGAAGGTGTATTCACCTTTTACTCGCGAATTGATTGATACAGTACCATTGCATTCAGAGCAAGAAGCAGAGAAAATGGTGCAGACTGCTTTTGACTTGATGAAAAGGTCACATCCAGTACCACTACATGAAAGAATCACAATACTCGAACGATTAATTCCCATGATGGAATCATCAATCGAATCATTGACTATCATGGCTGCCAAAGAAGGAGGAAAGCCCTATCTTGATTCAAAAGTAGAAGTTCTTCGAGCGATACAAGGTGTAAAAAGTACCATTGATACAATTAGAACAATGCATGGTACAGAAATCCCGATGGGAATTACCACTTCATCTCAACATAAGCTTGCCTTTACAATGCATGAACCAATTGGTGTTGTGTTTGCAATCAGTGCATTTAATCATCCACTTAATTTGATAGTTCATCAAGTGATTCCTGCCATAGCAGTCGGAGCACCGGTGATTATAAAACCTGCTAGCTCAACTCCAAGAACATGTCTTACATTCATAGACATGATTCATCAAGCAGGGTTGCCAAAAGAATGGTGCCAGGCATTGATATGTACATCAACACTTGCACAACAATTGGTTGGTGATTCACGCATTGCCATGTTGTCTTTCATTGGTTCTGCAGAAATCGGTTGGAAATTACGATCACTACTTGCACCCGGGATGCGTTGTGCTTTGGAACATGGTGGCATAGCTCCAAGTATACTTGCACATGATGTACACATCAGTGAGTATATCGAAAAGATTGTGAAAGGAGCAATGTATCATTCCGGACAAGTTTGCGTGAGTACACAACAACTCCATGTTCATGCATCTTGTATTGATGAAGTTGCTGCAGCTTTGAAAGATCGAGTGACACGATTTGCAGTTGGAGATCCATTGAAAGAGGAAAGCGAGGGAGGACCACTCATTCATCCTCATGAGGTACAGAGAGTGCAGTCTTGGATACATGAAGCAGTTTCAGGAGGAGCCCAGATTATTTGTGGAGGAAATACCATTTCCGAAACAATTCACGAACCAACGGTGTTGTTAAGTCCATCATTGAATGCAAAAGTATCTACGGCTGAGATATTTGGTCCTGTCCTGTGTTTGTATCCATATACAGACATAGAAGTTGCAATGCACAATATCAATGCCTCTCCATTTGGATTTCAGGCATCAATATTTACAAATAATACTGATATTGCATTTAATGTAATGACAAAACTCAATGCCAGTGCTGTCATGCACAATGATCACACTGCATTTCGAGTTGATTGGATGCCATTTGGTGGGAGAGATGTTTCTGGATTGGGTTGTGGCGGAATACCTCACACAATCAAAGAATATTCAAGAGAAAAGATGATGATTTTTCATTCTCAACATATACGGAGATGATGAAACATGAAATGTTATATGGTTAATATCACGTTACCGGAAGAATATACACCCGAATTCATGTCTCTGATTCCATCACAAAGAGCATATATCAATAAATTGATGGGAAGAGGTGTAGTGTCAACCTATACGCTATCAATTGACAGAACAATGCTTTGGGTGACAATGTTTGGTGATAGCATGATTGAAATTGAATCATATATAGATAAATTTCCAATGAAGGCATTCATGGACATAGAAATAGAAGAGGCTATGTTTCATCACAATGCTGCACACTATGTGTTTCCTATGTCATTGAATTAATGTCACGAACATTCTCACTTGAAGCCATACTTGCCATCGGACTCAATAATGCAATGGGGATGAATGGAACATTGCCTTGGCATTTACCATCTGAATTGCATCTATTCAAACAAATAACGGAAGGTCATGCGCTCATCATGGGGCGAAGAACATTTGAATCATTACCTCATCTTTTACCAAACAGACATCATATCATCATTTCTAAAACCTTGTCTTTTAAGGATGGAACTACCATTGTTCCAACATTGGACGAAGCATTGCATATAGCGCATACCTTAGATGTTGAAAAGGTTTTTTTGATTGGTGGCGTGAACATTTTCGAAGAAGCAATTCATACATGTTCGGTCATTCATCTCAGTAGAATCATGTTATCGCCCAATGCAGATATTTACTTTCAGTTTGTACCCATATATCATCGCATTGCTGCATCGCTTTGTTTTCAGGATCCATCGACAAAGACGGATATTATCTATCAATGCTATGAAAAGATTATCTGAATCGCATTGATTTGGTGGGGGAGATTCTTGCTGCAATAAAGGATGGTATGAATGTAGCGAGAAGCGACAACATCAATGCGGATCCACATACCACATAATAATGCCAAGCTTTTATTGCAATTGGGAGAGTATCAATGAAATATAAATCTCCATTGAGTTTAATGATTTCATAGTGTTGTTGCAATAAGCATGCTCCATAACTACATGCGCAACCCACTAGGATTCCTGCAATGCCCAAGCCAAGTCCTTGCAAAGAAAAAATCATCATGATTGAATGTTGCTTCATACCAAGGGATATCAAGATGCCAATACTTCTTGTTTTCTCAATGACAATAATGAGAAGACTTGTGAGAATATTCATTACTGCTACTAATCCAATCAGACTCAGAACAATAGGTATTGGTTTCTTTTGTAATTCAATCCAGTGAAACATACCTGCATGCAAATCAAACACTGTTTGAACAAAAAGAGGATAAGGAACCATGTCTTGTAACGTTTGAGCCATAGTATTGATATCTTGATCTGGCTGTACCATCACTTCATAATGTGTTCGTGCTTCGATATTTGTTCCAAGCAATATTGATAAGGCTTTTCGGGGAAGGAATACATAGAGTTCATCATATTGAGACATTCCGGTTTTGTAGAGTCCGATGATTCTGAATTTCTGTGTAACCGGGAGAGGTACTGTTGAAGTCGTTGAATCACTAATCATGGATGTGATGATAGCAGTATCACCACTATTCATGTTCATTGCAAGTGCAAGTCGTTCACCAATGATGATTTCCCGAACTGAATCATTCGTAAATGTGAATGTCCCTTTTCGTAATTCTTTAGGTCTTGAAGAAAACTCACGAATATCATCTATCCCTTTCAACAGCACTCCTTCAATAGTTCCACCACGTTTTTTTATCAATCCTTCTTTTTGAAGTGCTGTTTCAATCGAAGCAATACCTGGATATTGCATCACTGAATATGGCAATGCTGGCGGGATATCTCCATTGAATGATTGAATGCGGATATGTGCAGTGAATTTTACTGCATTTTGTTCCAATGCTTGTTTGAATCCATCTAGGATTGCCATGGAGAGTAATAATGCCATACAACCGATAGCAATACTTAGAATTGCAACAATACGCGTAAATGCAATGAAACCTCGTTTTTTTAACGAGGTTCCAAATCTGTGTGCAAGATAGATGATTCTAAACATTGACATCTTAATTCGCAATGAAATTCACGAGTTTTCCTGGAACAATGATTGCCTTGCGTATGGTGAGGCCTTCAAGTTGCTTTTTGATGATTTCATCATTTAATGCAATCTCTTTGAGCGCATCTTCTGTTGCATCAGTTGATACTACTGCTCTCGAGCGAATTTTAGAGTTTACTTGCAAGACAATTTCAACGGTGGACTGCTGCAATTTATCAGGAATGAATTCCGGCCATTGTGTCTTGGTGATTGATTCTTGATATCCAAGTATCTGCCACAATTCTTCGGCGATATGTGGTGCAAATGGAGATAGAATACGAATGAATGCACTCAATGATTCATGTGATCTACTCTCGCAGGCAGTGAATTCATTTACGAGAATCATCATTTGAGAAATTGCCGTATTGAAACTCAATGATTCAATGTCATCACCAACTTTCTTTATAGTTGAATGAAGCACGAATTCCAATTCAGGTGAATCTTGATATCCTTTTTGAACGGCAGGTAGAAGGTTTCCTACTTCATCGGCAATCAATCTCCATGCTCGATTCAAAAAACGATTGACTCCCTCAACGCCTTTTGAGGACCAAGGTTTGGCGGCTTCGAGTGGACCCATAAACATTTCGAAGAGCCTTAATGAATCAGCTCCATATTGTTTGACGATATCATCGGGATTGACAACATTCCCAAGTGATTTCGACATCTTTCTTCCATCTTCGCCGAGAATCAAACCTTGATGAAACAGTTTTGCAAATGGTTCTTTTGTTGAAACAAATCCATGATCGAATAAGACCTTATGCCAAAATCGAGCATAAAGCAAATGAAGTACTGCATGTTCTGCTCCACCAACATATAAGTCGATAGCGCCTGCGTCTTCTTTGTTCCCGGACCAATATTGTTCTTTCGTTGAATCACAGAATGTATCCGGATTATGTGGATCCATATAACGCAAATAATACCAGCAAGAACCAGCCCATTGTGGCATTGTATTCGTTTCCAGCTTGCCAACTTTTCCGGTCTTTGGATCATGCCAATTGATCCATGCATCAACTGTAGCAAGCGGAGATTCTCCTGTTCCTGCAGGTTTATATTCTTTCACTTCAGGGAGTGTCAATGGTAATTCATCATATTCAAGTGCGCGTTTTGAACCATCTGCATGATAGACAATTGGAATTGGCTCGCCCCAGTAGCGTTGACGAGAAAACAACCAATCTCTCAATCTGAATTGAATTCTTCCATGGCCAATGCCGGATTGTTCCAGCCACTCAATACATTTTCTTTTGGCTTGATC
>RGCF01000070.1 GCA_009919265.1 Bacteroidota bacterium
GCCAATCGAGCGTTGATTTCCGTCTCAAGCCGCGCGGCTTTCGTCTTATCCGATAAACCAATATCATAATTTCCATCGGGGAGAGTTATTAACGCCGACGAAGCATCGACGACGCCACCCCAATTCCACACAACCTTGAATACATTATTCCCGAGGTCGGCGCTAATCGCGTAAAATGAAATCGGTATTTCGATGGAGGCAAGACGCATACTGACAGCACGCTCGACCTTCGTGGGCAAATGGATTTGGAGGTCGGTATTTTTCGTATTATAATAATTGGGGCGAAATCGCGTATCGATATTCACCGCTCGTTTAATCGTATTCACTTTTAACGGGTTCATTACGCCGGGAGGCGCACCATTATCGTCGAGATTAAGGCCGGTTTTCGTGGTGGGATCATATGACCGAATACCGTCACGCGCCGGATTATTGATGATGAAGTGCCCGTTGTCGCCGCTGAGCGTGTTTTGAGGAAGCGCCGTGATTTGCTTGCCGCTACCAATCGGGAGAAGATGCTGTGATAATCGCGTGAGTGCTTGGTCGAGAAATGAATGGAGATTCGCGCGGGTTGTCGGATTGAGAGAAGTGTCGCGATCGGCGGCAGCACACATTGTTTTCTTTTTATGAACAACGTCCTGAATGTCGTAGTTCTTATTTGGAAGCATAAAGAAGGCTTCTAAATCCTGAATACGATATTCGTCGATATTGAGGTTGATATAATTCATTGGGGTGCTAGTCGGCCGGGTTTGGATAGGTTGCGGAAATTGAGAGAATGACTGCTGAGAATACATATTGCGGTTTTGGTAATGTTATAAAATGTATTTATTATATATATTTGCTACAGAAAGATATGGATGTGAATAGCCGCGATCCATTACAAAATATAATACCATTTCGCATAAAGGGAGTTGAAATTAGCAGGTTTGATAGTAGCGGCAACCTGAAGATTGGAACAACGACTACGACGGCACCAACCGTGCGTTTAGACATATCGGGTGGTTCGGCTCGCGTGAATTCGGGTTCAGCAACGAGCACCGCACTGACGACAACGGGGCGGATAGGTGTGAATACGACGACGCCGGGGGCGGATTTGGATGTGTCGGGAGTGTCGCGGTTGTCTGCGTCGTCCGCAACAGCCACCGCACTTACGACGGTCGGGCGGATAGGGGTGAACACAGCGGCACCGACGGTGGATTTGGATGTGTCGGGGGCGACGCGGATGGCTGCTCTTTCAGCCACGAGCACCGCACTGACAACAGTGGGGCGGATAGGTGTGAATAATACGGCACCTGGATTTGATTTGGATGTCAATGGCAGAGCCTGCGTGACCGCGTCTTCGGCAACGGCGACCGCACTGACGACAACAGGGCGTATCGGGGTCAATACGGCGGCGCCGACGACGGATTTGGATGTGTCGGGGGTGGCACGGGTCATCGCTTCTTCGGCAACGGCAACCGCACTGACGACAACGGGGCGGATAGGTGTGAATACAGCGGCGCCGACGGTGGATTTTGAAGTGAATGGTCTTGCAAAATTAGGCAATGCGAATATTGTTCCGCTGTATGTTTTCACCTCGCACACCTTTACAAACGCAAATGCGACCGGAAGAACGGGTCCATCACTATTAGCTATTAGAAGTGCCTACACGGGCAAGGACTGGGCACAGAATAATAGTTATTTATCGATGACAGGCGATAATGGTATTCAGTTATGGACAGTTCCGTTATCAGGAAATTATACGATACGAGCGAAGGGCGCAGCGGGTCTAGACACTAGAGGCGGAAAAGGAAGAGATATACAATTGACAACAACATTAGTAAAAGGTGAAGTTATTCGAATATTGGTAGGACAGCAAGGAACTGTCGCGGGTAATTTTTCTAGTGGTGGTGGAGGAACTTTTGTTGTAAGAGGAACAGATACACCGATAATTGTAGCAGGAGGAGGTGGAGGACGGGGAGATGTGATGACGTATCCGAACCTAGAACCATTTAGTGATGCAAGTATAACTACAACTGGAAAGGATACACCATATGGTTACGTTGGCGGGAGTGGCGGTTTCGGTGGTACTTCTGGGACTGCAGGTGGTATTCCTTCACAGGCTGGTGGAGGAGGATTTTATGGCAATGGTGGTGGTGTTGGTGGTGGAGGAAGTGGTGGAGGAGTTTCTTACACTAACGGCGGTTTTGGAGGTCAGAGTAATATTAATGGTGGTTTCGGTGGTGGCGGTGGTTATTCTAGTGGTGGTGGTGGCGCTGGTGGTGGTGGTTATTCTGGTGGTGGTGCTGGTGGTTATATACAAGGTATGCCGAATGGGGTTAATTTAACTTGGGATAATTTGGGCGGCGGCGGCGGTGGTTCATATGGCATAACGACATTAACCGATTTTGGGGCTATCAATACAGACCACGGTTCAGTTACAATCACTTTAACAACGCCGTCGGTTGCTTTGGAAGTGATTGGGGTAGCAGTGGTCACTGGGTCTTCGGCGACGAGCACAGCACTGACGACAACAGGGCGGATAGGTGTGAATACAGCGGCGCCGACGGTGGATTTGGATGTGAATGGCGAAGGAAATATAGTATCCGGTCTAACGATTGGGAGCAGCACCGTGGCTGGTGCTTCTCAGAAACTTTCAATATACCATTCTTCAGATGCTAGGATAATGTTGCGTGGTGGAGCTGACATTAATAATGGTTTATTAATTGGCAATAGTCCGTCAAATTCTTTTATAACTTATCAAAACCCGCTTGGCGAATTTGTGTTAAATTGCGAACAAAATCGTCCAATGAAGTTTAAGACAACAAATACAGATAGAATGACGATTACAGGCGCGGGACGGGTGGGTATCGGGACGAATTCGCCCGATGCTTCGTTGCATGTAGGAACTTCTGTTAGTATCAGTTTCAATGGCAGCACAGTGTATGGTTATTTTAGAAATGATGCTGTAAGTGGAACATGGTTCGTAAATGAGGCTCGAAATATTTCATTTATAGCCGAAAATGAGATTTTGATAAAAGGAAATCATATTTTAGTATCATCAGATAAGCGTATCAAAAAAAATATAAGAGACATTCAAGGTGCTACTGCTTTATCACAAATAAGGCGAATACAGCCAAAGGTATATAATAAGATTGATGATATATACCACCAAGGAGACATTTACGGTTTCATTGCTCAAGATGTTGAAGATGTGATTAACAACACATCTAGAATAAACACAAGTATTATCCCCAATTTTTATTGTAAAGGAGACATCGTGACAATAGACCAAGCAAACCATATCTATGAAATCTCAACCAAAAACGAATTCAAGTTTGAAAAGATCCTAGACGCTAGTGGAAATGAAATATCAAATTATAAGATAAGAATTTATGATGATAAAAATAAAGACTATATATGTACTGTGATACATCGTATTGACGCGAAGACAATACGTGTAAAATGTGATAAGGAGTATGTATATTCAACCATCGAAGAATATAAAAATACAGTATTTATCTACGGACAAGAGGTACATGATTTCTATAACCTTGACAAGAACTCGATATTCACGGTCGCCACAGCCGCCCTCCAAGAAGTCGACCGTCAGCAACAAGCGGATAAGGCACGCATCGCAGAACTCGAGGCCACCGTCGCCTCCCAACAATCTCTCATCAATGATATTCTCGAGAGATTGAAGACCAACGGAATGTAATATCTTACGATAATACAGTAGGAAATAATCGTGATAAAAGACAAAAAGAAATATGTCATTTACACGAAGAGCCGGTTCGGGCACAACAAATAGCGTATTTAGAAAAGTGACAAGTAGCACCGCTTTCGGTGCTGGTGGGTCAAATATGTTAAGTCTAACTAGCAGTGCAAATAGCGGGACAACCACCGCGGCCAGTGGCGGGAATATCGGGACAAATCCTAGCAGCGGTGGAAACGCGGGAGGCGGCAGCGGCAGCGGCAGCGGCGGCGGCGGCGGTGGCAATACCGACGGATGTGCCGAAATCGAAGCCCTGATGAGCAGTGCCATTGTCACCGATATCAGCGAAATCAGTAAAAACTATGCTTCCGGAGCATTCGAAGCAATCAAAGCGACACTCAATCAAACCCTATACAATAATTACTCGCTCGGATTATACACGGCAAGACGCCCGCTGAACGCGACATACGAAAAAGTCCGTAAATTCATCAATACAAATTTAGAAGGTCTGCTTCAATCCATTAACCTCTATAATACAAATACCAGTGTTACAGCACAGAGAGACGCATATAAAATCATCGCCGATAAATTCAACGACCCGAATGAACTACTTGCCCAGCTGAATATGTTGCGTGGAGCAATTTCACTATTTCCGGAACAACATATCACGGTTATTCCTGTTCAAATTAAGCCGGAGTATCTCGCGTATATCCATACCTATGGATACCCAGAAAACGGTATTTGGGACCCAGATTTACTCGGCGCTATTCTTGCAAGTATAAACCCTGTCACAGTATAAATAATATGAATTAGGAAATAGAAACAAATACATTCTTATTACATAATAGTATTGTAATAATAATGTCGAAACAAGACAGCGGCACAAAACAAGGCAAATACGGGTTTGACCTTGACATCAATAGTTATTCCATCGAAGACCTGATGGAAATCTATAAAATCCCGAAGAACCAGAAGGGGAATGTCACCGAAGATTATGTGAAAAATATGACGAAGGAAATCGTCCAACAGTATAAGAATTACAATGCCAGCGGTCTCGGCGGTGATATGCCCTTTTCCGAGAATTATAGCGAAGATGACGAATATGTCGTGTTCTTCAATGAAGCGCAGAAACGTATTCTTCAATACCTACAATCGGGTGTATCATTTATCACCGACGCAAATACATCGTCGTCTTCCGGAAAAACCATCGAAAACCAACTCATCCAAAAATTCTCGCCATCGTCGATTTTAAGCGACAGTGATAAACTCGTGATGATGCCGAAAGAAGATGTGCGTGTTCAAAATATCAACCCAAACCTCATCGCCGCTCCGTCGATTGTCCACGAATACGCGAAAGGCGTAATCAATCCTCTCGAGCGACGCATCATTAAACGCATCATAAGTATTGACACACTCTTCCGCGAAAACCACGGAAGCACATCATCCGCGGATTATATCTGGAATTTACCGACACCGATTAATAATGTGCTCTCGATGAAACTCGTGTCGATGGAGTTCCCAAATATGATAAAGATGTTTTCGAAAGACCGGCGAAACAATATATTCACGGTGAAATTGTATAATGTTCCTCAGCGTTATACGGAAGACGGGGTAACGAAAACCGTGTTCATTAACCATACCGAAACCGTGATTATTCCGGAAGGGTTTTTAATCTCATCGGATTTCCAAATTTTAATGAGCAATTATTTCATCAATGCCGTAGCACCAACATCAGGGACGGTAGTTGCGGATTTACTGGATGTTTCGGCGAATGGTGTAACAAGAAAAACATTTGTTCCACGCGCGACCTCGGCGTATATCGACGCTTCCACGAACCAGCTTGTATTCAATGGTTTAAAATATATTGTATCAGAGGTGAGCGACCTTTCCACCAAGTCGATATTTCGTTCGAGAGAAAGCAGCGATACGATTCCGCCAATACCAACGACGGTGAATGAGCCGAGTTATCGTGCGTTTTACGGTTCGTATACTACAAATTATCAATATTCCCCGAATTTTTGGTTTCAATTGGATTTTAATATTCAAAACGATAAATCGTTTACAGATTATTATAAAGAGGGCGGGTTATTTATACGAAAAATCACAACGCAAAATGTCACGATTGATGGTCAACCGGTTAATGTGATGGTCGACCCCGACCCAAACAGTAACGAATGTGCGAGTTCGGCATCCGCGCGAACACATATGACATCAAAAACGCTGCAATGTTTTCGCCCGAAATTAGACCCGCATTCAGGAAAGGTCACGCGTTCAAATACAAAGATGCGAGAATTGTATAAAAACGCTGGATGGTCTATCGGGTTTTATAAAGATATTTATAATGTTGATTCGCCATATGTATCACAGACTCGGTTCGACCCCACCGTAACATATCAACCGCTTGAATATCATTTATATGTGGAAAGCGAATCATCCTACGGTAGTGCTTTAACGCAATATTTCTTCTTAGAATTGGATGATTATAACCGGAATTTCACATCCAATACGATTATCGCGGAAACAGGTGGCGGCACACATTTAGGGAATAATGTAATCGCGCGAATTCCGATGACCGCACCGGCGTTGAATGTGAATTACAATAGTCCGAGCGATTTGATATTTAAGCAGAGAGATTATTTTGGTCCGGTGAAAATCGAAAAATTACACTTACGATTGGTGGATAGATACGGCGATACTTTAGACATCCAGAATAATGACTATTCCGTGGCGATTGAATTGACGACGACGTATTAATGGAATGAAATGGAATGGAATCGAATGAAATGGAATCGATTATTTAGAGAACTTCCAAAAAAAAATATTTAGTAATAGTATAACAAGAAAAAATGGTGAATTTCACTCTATCTGGCCTTAACCAGTCTTTTGTCCTCGGCGTTTCCGGTGAGCTCGCTGGTGAGGCTGCTGCCGCCCTCGATGTCAGCTGCATTGCTATCTACAACGTGAAGTTGTCTGATATGTTGGCTGTCTTTAAGTTCCAGTCCGACTCTTTTGATGTCAACGACACTGATGCTTCCGACATTAAGTATTACGTTGATATGGGCAACTGGCCCGCCAACTTGAAGTTGAACCCTGCTCACGCTCACACTTTGACCACTACCCCTATACTTGAATCTGGTGGCGATATCGCTGTGGAGAAGAACCTCGTCAAGCACGACTTTGTCCGCTACCTTGCCCAGCAGCTCTTCAACACCCCTCACGGCGTGGATCTGTTTAGCAATGAAGACGCTCTTCTTTCTGACCTTGTCACCAAGGGCGCTACTGCTTACACTACTATCAAGGCATCCCTCGATGCCGTCAACATGACCTCTGCTGCCCACGGTGCTTCCTCCAGCAAGTATTCCACCAACGCTGAGAACACCTCTGCCAACTTCTCTCGCGAGTTGTTGCGCCAGGTCGCTCACCACGCTGCTGCTCGTTTCTACGGCATCTCTAATGTCACCACCATTCAGTCTGTTCCTCTTGCTGTGAATGACACCATCAGCTTCAAGGTGTCTATCTCTCCTTACCCCGCACAGCACACCCTCACCTCTCGTCCTTCTGCATTCAACACTCGTGTTTACGAGATCAAGTTGGTTCTGAAGGCCGATGTCGATGCTACCAACGTCGCCCCCGTCGAGGCCGACAGCGGTTCTGAATACCCTTACCACGCTTAAATCCGTCACCTAGAGTGAATATTATTATTATTTATTTTGTAACTATTATAAAATAAATTATTTTATATGACCATCGCCATATTACCCTGGATAGTATTACTCCAACAATTGTCATATGTTGCACCAGCGGGGTTTCTCTCGGTCGGTGACTGGGGGTCAGCCGCTCTAGGCGGGTATCACCAACGAAATGCGATGGATACTGCTGCCGCGATGAAAACGGCACGTATTGACCAAGACCAAGCCCCTTTATTTGTAATCAACACCGGCGATAACTTTTATTATTGCGGTATCCAAAATACGAGCGACCCGCAAATCGACGAGGATTATACGGCACTCTTCGGCGGAATGGGTATTCCTTGGTATCATTCTCTCGGCAACCACGATTACGGTTTCTCGCCGGAAGCACAAATCGTGCTAAATGATACAATTTCGGGTTGGATTATGGACGGACGATATTATCATCGACGCATCATTATTCCAATCGACGACGACGACGACGACGACGCGAGTCTTATCATCAATATCATTGTATTGGATACAAACCCGTGTATCCGTGATTATCGCGGGGAAGACCGTCAAAAATGGGACCCCTGCGGAACGGAATATCCCGATTGTTCCCCTGTCACTGACGTGTGTCGGTTTCACGAGAATATATTGTCACAAGACTGTCAGCAGCAATTATCGTGGGCGAAAGGTGTGCTCGCCAGTATTCCAGACAACCATAAAGAATGGGTTTTCGTCGTCGGGCATCATAAAGCGGATGAAATCAATGTAGCAGATTTTCAAACCACGATTCTCGACGACACCCGAGTTCATCTTTATTTGAATGGTCACGCGCATAACTTCGAGCATTACGAAATCAATGGTCAGGCAAAGTATATGACAACCGGAGCGGGTGGAATGGTGATGTTCGGGGGCGACGCCGACGCCGACGCCGACGCCGCCGCTGCTACATCACGAGCAAAAAGTATATGGATGAAAGTCGTTACTGGTTTTACATCACACACTTTTATTAATGACGGTAAGACCGTGCGAACCGATTTCTGGGATGTCAAAAAAAATGAAAGCATTTACTCATTCGAAGTCGATATATGATATACAATTTAGAAAATAAATAATATATATAATTATTTTATATACATTGTACCTGTCAAACATTATGGCGGAAACATCGTATCCAAGTGGTATAATATCGTCTTTGCCGGTAGCATCACCACCCACATATCTTCTCCTGATTGATAGTCGTGTATCGAATTACCAAGACATCATCAATGCAAAGCAAGCCGGTGTGTATCATATCATTTTTGATGCACCGTCTCGTCCGACGACACATTCGAAGAAACTCATCAAGGAGGTCGAAGCCAAAATCGCGGAATTAGGTGTTCCTGCATTTACAAGCATCGGGTTGGTTCAGCATAATGACGAAAAACCGGTATATGAAATATTCGGACGCACATCTGACATCATCAAACCGCGAATTCGTGCTGTGGAACGCACCGACCCCGATTTTCAGTCGTGGAATAGTGTGGCCTTATTCATCACGATGTTACGCCAGAATTACGGTATCGAATATTTTGATATGATGGCGTGTGCTCTTTATTCAAACCCCGACTGGAAATATATCATCGATAAGCTAACTGCTCTTACGGGTGTTACGGTGCGTGCTTCTACAGATGATACTGGTGCCGCGTCGTTGGGCGGCGACTGGTTCCTTGAATCACACACTGGCGTGAATTTGAAGAGCACGTATTTCACGGACGCCATCGAGAAATACAACGGTCTGTTATACACAGCACCGTCCGCACCAAGCACAACGCCGACGAAAAAACTCATCCTCATCGACAGTCGCATCAAGGAGGTCGATGTCATTATCAACGCAATGAACGACGAAACCTATTGTCTTGTATTCAATTACTTTTATGATACACCCGCGTCTATTCTCTCGAAACTCCGTTTTTTAAACAGCGACAACCGATACATCTTAGACCATTTTCATTACGAGACGCCTGAAATACCGACGCAAATTGATGCTTCTGGAAATCATTGCTCTCCTTGCGATGATTTTGATATTACCGAAATACAACTTCTCCCTGGAACTCTCCAAAATGAATACCTCGAATATACGACGTCGGCTGCGGCGGCGGCGGCTGCGGCGGCCGCTGATGCTTCGGGGAATGGGGGGGTATGGCCATTTTACAGCGAAAGCACGAACATCAAGATACAGAAACCCGTTTTTTTCCAGAGGGCGAAACTGATGGAATCCGCGGCGGAGTATAATAGTGCGAATTATAAGCAGCGTCCGATGGTATTGGTGAGTGACTTGGACGAGATGTATGATTTGGGACAGGAAGTTGGAGAGATTGTCGGGGGTGCTGTCGCATTCGAATGTGTGGGTATCATCCAACACACTGTAGACCCTTATATTGGATATAAATTTATTGGCGGCGGGGATGACAGCGTGTCGCCGGCAATCGTCCAAGATGTCGTGTCGAGAGATGCCGGTCTCTCGTCTTGGGTGCATTTTACAGGGTTTATTCAGTCTCTCAAAACCGCGCATCAAACGACGACATTAGATATGATGGCGTGTGCGTTGTATGCCAACCCGGATTGGAAATATATCATTGATACTCTTGCTGTTCGAGAGAATATCACGATACGAGCATCTCTCGACAATACTGGTTCATCCGCCAACGACCCCGACGCCAACTGGGTGCTTGAAACGGATAATGTGAGCCTTACGACGGTGTATTTCACAGATAAAATATACGCCTGGAAATATGTGCTGGCGACGTATATCGACACTCGATTTTACGCGTTACGATGGAACGACAGTATGTATGCTTCGAGAGCCTATGATGCTCGTCTTAAAATCGCGGCAGGAACGAATAATTTCACGATTGAAACATGGTATTATGAAACAACTACTCGTTTCAATTGCACGATTGTCGATATGGGATCCTATAATTATACATTTCAGATTAGAAACTTAAATGTTGCCGACGCGAAAGGATTATCGCTAAATAATTCGGGTATTGCACCGGTATACAATTGGTTATACGCTGAATCTGCGATCGTTCCCGTCGCACAATGGTCGCATCTCGCGGTTACTCGTTCCGGTTCTACATTTACTTTCTATGTGAATGGTATTGCCCGTCAAACCTTCACGAGTTCGGCAAGTCTATATTCAAATAACAGCACATTCGCAATTGGGCTTCAAAGCCCGGATGATTGTTCGTGTAATAAAATGAAATTAGACACCGTATTATACGATATACGATTGTGGAATGTCGCAAGAACCGCCAACGAGCTTCGAATGTATCGTAATCGCGTCGTTCCAGCGAATTCTACCGGTCTCGTCGCAAACTATCTATGCACGGACAACGGAAGCACCTTCAACGACCGAACCGCGAATGCCCTTCACACTACGATACAAAATTATAGCTCTGCTCGGTGGTCGAATACCACAGTTCCAATCCCGAATATCGGGTTTCTTATCAACAATAGTTATTCTCTCCGCACGAGCAATTCAGGGTCGGCTCTGGACGCATTGACACATTTCGATAATATCACACATACGGATTTTTCGGGGGTGGATTTATCCGGCGTGAATTTCAGGGGCGCCGACCTGACTGGATGTAATTTTACGAATGCGAATTTAACCAATACCAATTTCACAAATGCAACTGTTTTAAATATTACAACGACGAATGCAACAACAACCGGGTCAAATCTCTCACAAGCGATTACGAATATGTCAGCGGAATATGTATTGAACCTTGATGGTGTCAATGACGCGGTGGATTTGGGTATTCCAGCATGGACGAATACGACACCATTTATAGCGACAATGACCGTGGAATGTTGGTTTAAAACGGCAGATACGAATAATCAGAAAAGCTCTGCTGATTTTGTATCTCGATGGGCAACAGGTGGTTATGCCACCGCAGCTCAATTTATGTTTTGTATGAATACTAGTGGTCAAATCGTATGTTATACATCTAATAATACTGCCACAATAGGACTGGGTGTAACGAGCCCTCTCACATATAAAGACGCTCTGTGGCATCACGCCGCGATTACTTTTAATGGCAGCAGCGGTGTATTGAATTTGTATATTGATGGTGCTTTTATTACATCATCTACAAATGTGAATCACGGCAATTTGTCAAGTGCCGCGACAGGTTTGAAACTTGTTATCGGAAGCGACCACGCGGGAATTGTTGGTTCACAGACCGACCGCCAATTCCGCGGTTCAATTTCAGATGTTCGTATATGGACTGTCGAGCGTTCTGCCACTGAAATTGCCGATAATTATCGCTACCGTTTAATCGGAAATGAGACTGGGTTGATTGGATACTGGAAATTAAATCAAGGACGCGGTTCTGGATGGGGGTCATATTCTGCTGTTATGGACAGAACCACCTCTCGAACATTCGGTTCAATTTTCGGTGCTGGAGCGACACCATCCGGTAGCTGGGTTGTTAGTAATCTAAAATTTCAACCTCGCGTGTCTGCTCTGACATTGGGCGCGAATAGTGGCGTGTATAATTTTTCGGACTCGTCATTTTCGTTTATTGACCCGAGTTCAAATAGTTTGGGAGATTTTTCGTATTCGGTCAGTCCGAGTTCGGTTGCGACCATCACGAACGGTGCTGCGACGACGAAAACCATATATTCTCTATCTGGTGCCAACTTGGTTCCAACATATACGCTGTATGATTTTCCTGCATTAGATGACCTTAGTGGTGGCTGGCAGATTGATATTAGTTTTACGATAACAGCACTAGATACCGGTTATAGAGCGTTGATTGGTGATATGTTTAATAATGTAAACACCCAAGGGTGGAGGTTGTTTGTTTCGCCGAGTAATCAAATCCGCTGGTCGTGGGCTGGTTCAACCGCCACACCAGCGACTATTTCTGTGAGTTTGAATACCCCTTATATATTGACCGCGTCGCAAAGTGCCGGAACAATTACACTTACATTGCGGACTGTTTCAACAGGAGTAACACAAACCGATTCGTTCAGTGTTGGTGCGAATGTAATCGGTAGAGGGCCGGTCACCATCGGAAATTGGATTAATACCGGAGTTGAGTATTTTCCCGGAACCATTTCGTATGTGAATGTCAGCGTTCCGACGAACCAGCGTGTTGTTACGATTTCTTCTGGAACCGACGCCAGCACTCCAGCAACCGTTACCGCAATTCAAGATTCGTCGTTTGATTTTGGTTCAGGATCACAAACCGCCAGTTTGACTGTGAATAAAGTTGCCCCGACAATTGGGGCGTTGTCAGTGCCCACCAAGAACGTCCGTGATGTATCATTTAATATAACAAAACCCACTTCGAATAGCACAGGGTTGTTCTCTTATATATCAAGTCATACGAATGTTGCGACAGTAACTAAAATTACATTTACAACGACATCTTTATTAGCTCGTTATGATACTACCCAAACATCAAATTATACTTTAAGTGGAAGTACTGTTACACAATGGAATGATTTGACTGGTAACGGTCATCATCTCATATCAAATGGAACAGGTCCAACATTAACGACCATCAATTCAGTAACGGCATTTGATTTCAATAGTGGAAGAGGATTTATAAGAACATCGGTTCCATTAAGTTTATCAATTACCGTTTTCATGGTGATAAAATACAGCACAAATATCGGAAATTGGGGTTCGTTTATGCATCACGGTCATAGAGATAGTGACTGGGCAATCGAACGCAATTCTTGGAATAATGCGATGACGCCGCACAACGTGCAATTTCAATCAAACAGCGTAAATGGTCCTCCTGAATTAAGTACCACAAACAACGTAAATTATATTTTAATTGGTCGTATTAGTGGAAGCACTCGTGAGTTTTGGAGATATTCTGATACTGAAGCAATAGGTTTCTCAACTGGCACTGGTGTTTCGATAGCCACTGGTAATAAAACTATATATGTTGGTAAATCTGAAAACAACGAAAGTTGTAACAGCACGATTGGCGAAATCCTTTATTATAATTCATCTTTGTCGAATACCGATATTAGTGCCAATCTTAGTTATCTTCAGAATAAATGGTTCAATAATCTCGATACGCCGTCATTTTTAACTATCATAGGAGCAGGAACAAGCACCATCACAGCAACCCAGGCTGCTACAAGCAATTACAACAGTGGTAGCGTTATCGGAACATTTACGGTGACTCTTATCACGCCAACGATTAACCCGTGGTCGATACAATCCAAGAACTTCCGGGATGCATCGTTCAACCTGACTGCCCCGACAAGTGATAGCAGCGGTGCGTTTACGTATACCAACAGTAGTCACCCGGCGGTGGCGACCGTGGCACTTGACGGCACAGTTACTATCGTGGGTGCTGGTAGCACGACCATCACAGCATCCCAGGCGGCTAGCCCCGACGGTAATTACAACAGCGGTAGCATCACTGGCGTGTTGGTGGTCTCGCCTATCAACCCAACGATTAACCCGTGGTCGATACAATCCAAGAACTTCCGGGAGTTACCGTTTAGCCTTTCTGCGCCGACAAGTGATAGCAGCGGTGCGTTTACGTATACCAACAGTAGTCACCCGGCGGTGGCGACCGTG
>RGCF01000008.1 GCA_009919265.1 Bacteroidota bacterium
CAATCGATACACCAATTGCTTAAGAATTATAGCGTTCTAACACATGAGAAATCATGGCAATGCTTGTTTATTCAGATGTTATCAAAAATCCCTATGAATGAGCAACATCAGATCTATAAAACAATAATCTCAGTCAATGAAAAAGGAATGATTCAAGAAATTGAATTTCATTCGAGGAATAAAAGCAACGGTATACTCAAGATAGATAAACCATATGTACTGAATGCATCCTTGACATTACAAATGCCGGGATATAAGATTAGGGGAGGTGTGCGATGAATCATTTATATGCTCTTATTGGTTTTTGTGTAATTCTCATTTGTAGTCCGGGTTGTGAAAGAGAAATTACACAACATATCAGACGAGATATTGCCGGAAAGAACACGTTTGCATTGGGAGAACAAATTTGGAGATCATCATTACTTGACACTGACCATTTTCTTAATGGAGATCAAATTCCTCAAGCGCAATCAGCAAAAGAGTGGGAAGAAGCCGGTCGATTGAATAAGCCGGCATGGTGTTATGCAAATGATGATGAACAATCATGCAAACTGTATAATTGGCATGCAGTTATTGATACTAGAGGAATAATTCCAATAGGATGGCATATGCCATCACTTCAAGAATTGGAATATGTGATGAAGTTATTATATACATTGAATCATTTGGACGCACATGATCAAGATATATCTACATCTTATCCTGTTGGATATAGCTATGAGCATTACTATAAAGATGGGATTCAAGTTCGATATTCACTCCCATTCTTGTATCATGGACATCGCTTTGGGAATGGGAATTTCAAAGGGCAGAACAATATTGGTGTTTGTTGGACGAAAGAACCTTTAGACTCAATGACAAAGCGCATTCCAGCATTTGCGCAGGTTAAAGAGAAGAAGCAATTATATATGATTGCTTCACATCCTGCGAATGGATTAGCTGTACGTTTGTTAAAGGATTAATGTTGAATATCATTCAATCTTATTCCAATACGGTGCGAACTGTTGATCACTCTTATGATCCGATGTGGTGTAATAAAGTGTGCCCGGTAAGTAGGTGGAAAAGTCCTGAGTGATGAACCTTGTGATATATTGAGGGCAGCACAGCGCTCCTGAATATACTTGTACATAACATTCAATGGCATATCCTGATGGATTTCCTGTGGGTGATATTTCCATTTCAAAACGATTATAGTCTGTCCACGCATCTTCTTTGACTGCTTTGGAGATCTTGCTGTCAATTATGGTGAAGAGTTTGTCAATGTCAATGACTTCATATTTACCATTTCTCTTCAAGTATAGGTGAGTCAGAGATGATCCTGCCATGCCAGCCGCATTATATTCAAATTTCAAGAGTTGATCATCAATTGGAGCGAATCTATAGTGCATCCATTGATATCTGAATACTTGATTATTGATATATCGGATGATTGTTGCATGACTTGACTGTATGTTTAACAATGAATCCAAAGATTTCATGATGTCATTGAGTTCATTCTTCGGAAACTCCAATGGATCTTGCTCAATATCTACGTTAAAAGCTGTAGATAGAAACATAAGCAATGCATCATCGTTGAGAAATCTCAAACTATCTAAGGTTCTTGCATGCTTCATATTCACTGCAATCAACGATTGTCGTAGAATGTTGACTTTCTGTTTTTTGTTTTGTACACGTTCATATAAACTTAACAGAGAATCTACATCATGAATCATAAAGATGTTTTGTGGAACATGTTCGATATGCACTCTTTGAAAAGTCTTTTTGCCAAGGAATCGAATAATATCTGAAAGATTATCCTCTGAAAATTCGGATGTGGAAGTTTGTAATTGTACCCTATTACTTGTTGTCTGATTATGCTTTGTGCAAGAACATACTATTGTTGATAAGAATAGAATTACATGTAAAATGTTCATGGTATACCCCTATAGTTAGGATATAATGAACGAATACCATCATAAATTATTACAAAGAATTATCGATTGTTCTGTTCAGGAAGATATAGTTCGGTCATCATACAACGCGCGCTCCCACCACCTATATATTCAATTGTCGGTATGCAAACTTCCACGGGTATGCAAGAATCTTGAGAATCAAGTGATGAGAAGGCTCTTTCCGAGCCAATCAAATGTGGAAGTTGTTGATCATTAAGTACGCATAGCATATTCCCAGCAAAGTCATGAACCTGTTGAGAAGTTAAGTGTAGTAATTGATTTTGATGTAATGCATCCATTACTTTCTTTCTATCATCCTGATGAATCAATTCCAAACAGATTGCAGAAATGACCGGGCTGATATGCATGAGAACATTCGTGTGATAAATGGGGAGTCCATCTTCATGATATGCACGAAATGTTATGGGTTCATAATTCAAAGTGTTGCAACATTCAATAAAAATCTGTGGATGAGTTCTTTCTGAGATCGCGGCAAATGCAGTTTTGTTTGCATGATCAAACACAATGCTTCCGGTGCCTTCCAAAAAATGATTACTTGATTCATGATGAGAAAGATCATAAATATCGTTGATCACATACATTTTTTGGAGTAAAGTAATGATGTCTGCTCTGCGTTCATATCTTCTATTTTTAGCCATCATTGGATAGAGTATCACAGTGCCATCTGGATGAGTACTCATCCAATTATTAGGAAAGATTGCATCCGGTTTTATAGGGGAATCAGTATCATCAATTATAACTACCTCTATTGAATGTTGATCAAGTACATTAATCATTTCATTGAATTCAATGATGGCTTGCAAATCAATATTCTGAACATTTTTTATATCACGAGACTGAAATGCATTTGTTGATGCAGTCTCAGGGTTAGGTCCAAAGGCTATTGGTCTTACCATGAGTAGAGATTGAGCGATATTGACTTTATTTTCTAGTTTCATCTTATAAGACTTTCCTCCTATCTTTGCAGTTCAATTTACAGGATATCAGGGATTTGATATCGTATTAGAAAAAATATCGGGAGTTCAACATGAAGAGTATGATAGGCATTGTATGTTTCTTGATTATGTCTTTCTTGCCTGCATTATCTCAAATACAGGATTTCAAAACAAAGAATTCAAGCAATCAAACAGAGAGAACACAGATGCTTGACTTATTGCGTGGGGAAGTCAAAAAACTGATTCGTCAAGAAGTTGTATTTGTTGTGGACCATTTTAAAGTATCGAGTGATTATGCTTGGTTTGAAGGATCAGTTCAAAGAAAAGACGGTGCGGAAATAAAGCTTCCGAGTGAAGATTATGATTGCTGTAAAGCCACATGCTTATTCGTGAAGCGTGGTGCCAAGTGGTCTATTACCGAATATGGTGCATTTGGCACAGATGTTTGGTGGGCTGGAATAGGACAACGATTTCCGAGAGCCCCAAGGTCAATTTTCCCGGAATATGGCTCACATTATGAGTGAGAGAGGCACATTTGAATTTTACTTCATTATTATCGAATTGTAATAGAATCATAAAACTGCCTTAAAATATGACTCTTTAAGTTGCATGTTCAAATATTTAGGACATGCCATATGAAGCGATCATTTAGACTGTATTTGATACCTTGTATTTACTTTTTTGGTTTTTTAGCCATGAATGCGAATACAAGCACAATGCATTATTGGAATTTCAACAATAATGTTGATGTGAATTCACTTTTGACACCAAGCATCTCACTAGTTTCTGGTTCTGCAATACAATTCACACCAGGGGCAACGAGTGCCATTGATATTGCAGGTGGAACAGGGCAAAATTTTTCGGTATTAAACCAAAATGCAAGAAATGGAGATATTGCAGGGACGCATTTAAGGATTAATAATCCTATTGGCAGTGAACTTGTTTTCAATATACCAAGTACCGGATATAAGGACATACGAGTATCGTTCGCAACCAGGAGATCGGGTAGTGGTGCTGGCTTGCAATTCTGGGCATATTCCATAGATGGTGTCAATTTCATTGGAATTGATACAGTTGTAGTACTTGACGCCGATCCTGTATTACGGCAAATCAATTTGTCTTTGATAAATACACTTGACAATAATCCAAATGTCAAGATACGTGTGCAATTTGCGCAAGGTGCTGGTGGGACAACCGGTAATAATAGATTTGACAATGTTGCGATTGATGCAAAATTGATACCTCCATCGACACTTCTTCATTATTGGAATTTTAACAATAATGCTACTATTCCATCCATCACATCAGTTTCCCAGTCCATCATCGCTAATGCATCACTCACTCACCAGCCAGGCGGTACTAGTGTGATTGATCCTGTGGGTGGAACCGGGCAAAACTTCTCAGTGCTGAATCTCAATGCACGAAATGGAGATATTTCTGGTACACATTTAAGATTCAATAATCCAATTGGTGGTGAGCTATTGTTTGCATTACCAACCACAGGCTTTGAAGACATTTCCGTTTCTTTTGCAACCAGAAGATCTGGAAGTGGTGCAGGTACTCAAATCTGGTCATATTCCACAGATGGTACCAATTTCATAGCAAAGGATACAATTTCTGTGGCTGATGCAGACCCAGTATTACGCACTTTATCCTATTTGGGTATTCCCGGGATTGATGATAATCCAAATTTTAGAGTAAAAGTGTCATTTTTACAGGGCGGGGGAGGCACGACAGGAAATAATAGATTTGACAATTTTACAATTGAGGGTCTTTCATTATTGGGGATTGATACAACAAGACCAACAGCTACAATACAGCCTGCAAATAATGCCAAATATGTCTTGACTTCAGTTCAGCCATCCATCACATTTAGTGAGCCTGTTCGACTCATTGACAATAGCCCATTGACTTTGTCCAATATACAATCACTCGTCGAATTGCGGATTAATGATTCACTAGGTTTGTCAATTCCATTCACGTGCACTATTAGTGGATCTATTATCACCATCATTCCAAATTCACCTTTGGCATTTGGAACGAGGTATTATGTTGGTATTCTTCCGAATGTCATAGAAGATAACTCAGATAATAGATTAACTGCACGCATAGGGAATATTTTCACAACATTACCACCGCAAACTGATTTTCAACCCGGCGATTTGTTACCAATTGCGTATAGAATGAATGCAATTGCCACTGATGATGAGATTGCTCTTTTAACTTTACTTGATATCTTGCCGGAAACAATATTACAAATAACTGATTCGAAGGTGATTGCTGGAAGTCCTGCACAATGTCCTGGAGGAATCACTTGGATATCACCCATTGGTGAATGTATTTCAGCAGGGACTGTGATTACAATCAAGACCGAAGCATTGACAACCAATAAGGGCACAGTCACCGGAAGCGGTTTTGGATTAAGTTCTTCCGGTGATCAAGTAATTATTTATGCAGGTACAAATACAAATCCTAAATATGTAACTGCATTATCCTCAAATGCTTGGAGCTTGACAAATACAATCTGTTCAGGTTCATTATCACTCATTCCGCCAGGTTTAATCGATGGTCAGTCAGCATTGTCTTTGGCAAATGCTAATGGGAATACCCTAGGAAACAGCGTCAATGCATTTTATACAGGAACACAACAAGGCGGCCCTTCCATTCTTAAAGCAGCAATTTTGAATCCAGCAAATTGGACTGCGGTAGGAGCTGGAACTCCTCCACAAACATGGCCGAATTATGCGTTTCAGGGTCCACCTAGAATTCAATCTATATCTGTTACAAGTAGTACAACGTTGAGAGTTATTTATGGTACAGATATGGATTCAATAAGCGTGGTCAATCAAAACAATTATCAAGGGCTTGTAGGAATTCAATCCATTTCTGTTACTTCGAATGGGCCATTACCTGACACTGCAATAATCACGATGAGTTTCCCATTTGTGAATAATCAGTTTTATTCACTTACCATTCAACAAGTGAGAAATCCATTTGGACAAGTAATGGTTTGTCCATTTACATTTTCTTTCAATTATCGAACAACCGTAAGTTTCAGAAATGCATTCCTCACTGTTTCGGAGGGTGCTGGAATACTGAATATTCCGGTAGACATAGCAAATCCATCACAGGGTGGATTTTCATTTCAGATGATGCCAAATCCCTTCAGTACAACAGATGTAAATGATTTTGGAACTTTTGAACAAGCATATACAATAACACCAACAACCACTACAATTAACATTTCAATTCCTATCAATCAAGATACCACAAAAGAACAACACTCTGAATATGCCACATTCCGAATACTAGGTTTTCAGAATTGTTCATTATTGGGGGACTCAACCATAAATGTCTTTTTGAGAGATGATGACCGATTGGCGCCAAGGGCAACAGAAGATTTATCTTTACGATTCTTGACTAGTTTCGAACCCTCAAAAACTAGGACTAATTCCTGCGAAGTGATTGCTTATGATCCAGCCACGCAAAGACTATTTACAACGAGCGGTATAGAAGGATTTGTTGACATCACTGATTTTTCAGAACCATCTTCTCCAAAATTGATTCGTTCATTGAATATGAATTCTTATGGGTCTGTCACTTCATTAGCTGTACATAATGACTTATTAGTTGTTGCCTCTCCAAATGTAAATCCTCAGTTGGCAGGATCTGCCATTGTTTTGTCTCTTGACGGTACTCCGATCAAGCAGTTTGTAGTGGGTGCTCAGCCCGATATGGTGACATTTACTCCTGATGGTACAAAAATTATCATTGCAAATGAAGGACAGCCCAGCTTGGACTATTCAGTTGACCCCGAAGGATCAATCTCTATAATCGATATAAGCAAGGGAATTTCAAACACCGTGCAAAGTGATGTGAAAACATTAGACTTTACTGCATATAATGCTCAGACGCAGGCTCTTCTTTCACAAGGAATAAGAAAAATAAGAGGTTCAAGCACTTTGTCTCAAGATATAGAACCTGAATATATCACTGTTGATCCAACTTCCCAGAGAGCATGGGTTACGCTTCAAGAAAACAATGCAATCGCTGAAGTGAATTTGGTCAATCAAACAATCGCTTCGATCTTTCCTCTTGGAAAGAAAGATCTTTCAGTTATTGGAAATGGTATAGATGCTTCAGATAATAATCAAGTGATTGCAATCGCAAATTGGCCAATAAAAGCATATCCAATTCCAGATGCAATTGCAAATTTTTCCGCAAATGGTAAACGTTACTTGGTTATCGCAAATGAAGGTGATGAAAAGGAATATGGTTCTTTTACAGAAAGAACCACTGTCGGTGCCTCTAATTATCAATTGGATCCGAGAGTCTTCCCACACCGAAATCAACTGAGAAAAAATCATATGTTGGGTCGATTTAGAGTGACTAATGTCAATGGTGACAATAATGGTGACGGTCTATTTGAAGAAATCAATTGTGTGGGAACGCGTTCATTCTCGATCATTGATCCAGATACAAAAAATATGATCTATGATAGCGGTGATGACTTTGAAATGATTACTTCTTCATTATCATTCATTTCCCCAATCTTCAATGCAGATAATGAGAATAATACGCTCAAAGGAAGAAGCAGAGCGAAAGGTCCTGAGCCTGAAGGTGTGACGATTGCAGAAATTGAAGGTAAAACATATGCATTTACAACATTGGAAAGAATTGGTGGGATCATGGCTTATGATATCACCAATCCAAGTCAGGTTCGCTTTGTGGATTATGCAAATTCAAGAAGCACTACAACATATACCGGTGACCATGGACCCGAAACAATCATTTATATACCTCCAACAAAGCATAGTAAAAACAGAAGTTATCTTGCTGTGGCAAATGAGATAAGTGGCACAATTTCGATATTTGAAGTAGTGAATAATAGGGTACGACCATCCAGTAAAGATTGGGGTAATGGCGATGCCGATGGTTCATCTTTACCCGGCAGAAGACATGCAGGTCTGACTCAAAATCGATATGTCACTCATTCAGATGCTCGAGTAATAATGCGCTGGGCGGTAGAAGGAAATATTCTTCCGGATTCAATCAAAAAAGATAGTACAGAATTTGGAAATCAATATAGAGCAGACATAAATCATAATGGTAGATTTTATACCAGCAATAGAACCCCCGATAATCAAAGAGATACCACTTTGTGGAAAAGACTTATAGATATAGGAGTGGATGGAAGTCGTCTTAGATTTGATTCATCAAATTATCTTTCAATCATGCCTCCTGATGCAGGACCACTCTCAAGGATATATTTCCAAACAACACCAATGGATGCAGCATTGGTATTGCATTATCTAGCAGGGAGAGTCCCTTCTTTGCCATGGATTTGGGATAGCATTCCATCCTATGGTAAAGTAGTGGAAGCAGGGCCTCCAATCACAATCAGAGAAATCCGAAGAGATGTCAATGGAGAACATGGGTTTTATGCACTATTCGCAATCCAAGACAAAACCCAAGCATTGTCATTTTCACTCAATGGTAAAGAGGGAATGAATTTGCTTTCAATTGCATCGGGACTGTATAATTCGGAATTTGCATCTAGTGAAAATTGGATTCATTATGCTGGAAGTGAGAAGTATAATCCGAATATTCCAATCATGACATTTTCAATGAATGGTGCTCAACTTGAATCATTACCGATTATGATAAATGATAAGCCATATGATATCATTATCGATAAAGCCATCTCATCTGTCGAAGAATCAATTGATCTGAAATTACTCTTGATACAAAAGTCAGATGGTGTAGAAGTGCAATGCAATGAAATAGGCGGCACATTGCTTGTCTATGATCATCTCGGAAAAGTTATATTCACAGAACAAGTTACTCAGCCAATCATGTTCATTCCGAGTGCCAACATAGAAAGTGGGATGTATCACATAGTTCATACACTTGGGAACAAATCAAAAACAGAAAAATTCATCATTGTAAAATGATATAAGAAGCAATAAAAAAGGCATCTTCAGAAGAAGATGCCTTTTTTGCTTTTATATAGCAATGGTTAGAATGTATATGAAAATCTTCCTTGCACCATTCTACCAATTGCGGCAGCACCAATAAATTGCTGAACTTTATGATCAAGTAGATTGGTTGCGGTAAGATTGAAACTCAACCCTTTTACTGCTTGAATTGCATAGTTCAAGTTGAGATCGAGCATGTGATATGCTTGTACATCTCCCACATAGACACCTGAATTCATGCGGAATGCATCCACCCAGCGCCATTGCAAACCAACATTCAATCCTAGATCGGCATTGCGATGCATCACTGAAAGTGATGATTTGTATTTTGGAGCATTGAGAGCAATAGTATCTGCTCCGCCGCCATCACCCAAATCATCACCAGTAAAGATATTTTGATTTATCCATGATGCAGAACCTGAGATTGCAAGTTCAGGTGACAATTCATATGTGAAAGCACCATCGCTTCCCATATATGAAAGTTGTCCATAATTGCGATATGCAAGAAGAATATCGCCTTTATGTGTTGTTTCATTTGGAGAAACTGTACCTACTGGCACTTGTGAATATGCTCCACCAATCAATGCTGAATATTGAGTTGCTGCAGCTTCTGCTTGTGCATCAGGTATACCCTGCTGCATCAAAGCGCCCTTGAGCAATGGCTTGAGATATGCTGCAACATCCCCAGCATTCATAAATACTGATGGTGTCACAACTTTAAGTGGAGAAACAAAATCTGTAACTGTTGACTGATAGACATCAAGTGCAAATCTTAACTTATCTGTCAATTTACCTTGATAACCCAATTCAATTGTTTGTGTGTTTGTTTGGCGTAATTTCTCAACATCCAATACATCTGCAGATTGAACTGGAATAAATCCTCTTGTAGTAGGATTCAATGTAGCCAATGTTCCTGAGATTGCTGTTGGAGCAGGAATACCAGTCAAGAATGGACGAAGCAATGGTTTGAGATTTGCAGGAGCTTGTGCCTCCAATTGTGGAAGAATTGCTGCAGTTGCAACCTGCCATGCCGCACCACCAGCCACATTGCCATTGAGTGCTTTCCAGCCTCTTGTTGGATCAAATTGAGATACATAGTTTAAGATATTGCCTGTGCGATTATAGGTATATCCATTTCTTCCTGCAGAAGCACCCCATACACCAACTGCGAATGCTGGATTTGCTGCGCTGAATCCAAATGCATCTCTTGTGCTGAGAAGATCGAGGAATAAATCATTTGTTCCCGGATTGCTAAATGCTTGATTGTATGTTGCACGAACTGAAGAATTCTCATCCAGTTTATACATAGCTGCAATACGAGGAGAAAGTACCAATTGATCTATGATGGAATGTCTATCGCCACGAATTGCACCAAGAAAAGAAAGATCTTTTGTCAACTTGACATCTGCTTGAAGATAAGCCCCAATCTCATTGTATTGATCATTCTCTTCATTCACACCATTGATTGTTCCTTCAGTTACAGGATTTGTTGAGAACATGTCTGCACCATAAGTCAAACGAATATCATCATTGACTTTATATGCATGCTGAAGTCTTGCTCCGAGTAATGTTGATTTATCGACGATTGGATTTCCTGTGCGTAGGAAATATGTTTGACCAGCATCACTCATATTATAAAATACTTGAGCAAATAAATCACCGGATGTCAATTGTGCATTGACATAGGTATATCTCCAGTCTTTTCCATTCGCAGCACCCAAACCTGTCATTTCGATTGTATTGATGGATTGAGAAACACCTGTATTGATTTGCAACATAGAATTCTCACCCAAGTTATAATACAGACCTGCATCCACATTATAGCGCTCATGTGTATTCTTGCGATTTCCAATTTTCAATGTGTCTGCATCTACTCCCGGCTTCAATGCAGCAGTACGAGCTGCAACTTCAACAGGATCTTCGAATGCCCAATCATTTGCTGAGAAATATTGTGCAGACAATTTATATCCTAAATCATCACTCAATGTGCCTGCATGACGAATACCTGCATTCATGAGATTTTGCAAACCACCTGCGAGAAATACAGTAGTACCTTGAGATGAGAAAGGAGAGCGTGTAATGATATTCAATACACCTTGTGCTGCATTTGGTCCATACAATGCTGAAGCCGGACCACGCACAAGTTCAATGCGCTCAATGTCTTCATTGGAAGCAGGTATAAAGTAACCGATATTCACGCGTAAACTTGGAACACCTGCAAGACGATAATCTGTAAGTGTTTGCAATGCACCGGTAAATACATTGTTAAAACCACGAACACTTACACTTTGCTGAGAAATACCTGTTTGAGAATAATCCACGCCGGTGATTCCACGCAAATGTTCGACCGGTGTATTTTTTGGAGCTTCACGAATTGCTCTTGGCTCAATCACCGATACAGATGCCGGAGCTTCTGATGCTTTTTGTTGAACGCGTGATGCAGTAACGATAGTGACATCCATGTCAATAGATGTTTCTTTAAGTGAAGCATTTAGTGTAGTTGGACCGGATATATTTGCTTGCTGACTCTGCTTTTGATAACCAACGCAACTGAATGAAACAGTATAGGTTCCATTTGCAACATTCTTGATAGAATATCGCCCTCTGGAATCTGAAAATCCGCCTGTATTTGTTTTTCCGGAAGAAAGTTTGACTGCAACTCCCGGAACTCCTTGGCCATCAGGCCCTGTGATTTGTCCACTTAGGACTCCCTGTGCAAATGCCATGACTGATGTTAATGCCATGATGCACAACATGGAACATACTCGTACGAAATACTTCATACACGTTCTCCGCATGTGAATAAAATAGAATAAAGGTTCTGCAAAAACAGAATGATAGACGAGAATCGTATTGGGTTCGGCCTGATCTGCATATGGGCCAGTCCTGAAAGTAAGCTCGCAAAACAAAGAATGGTACAGTACCATATCACTGTATGAAAGCTTTAAAATTTCCTTGAATGAACGAATGCTGCTTCGTACATGGTGAAATGCAAGGACTTAGTTGGAATACAAAATAAGAAAAGACATTGATTAAATGAACAGGGAAATGAGGAATGAAGATAATTTATGGTATAAACCAGTTCAGCTTGAGAAATGCAACACTCGAAGGAGGAAAATAGCAAAAACCGCCATAATTAGCATTCTAATAGGAAGGGGATTGAATATGAGTGATTGATTGGATTCTGTTGACAATGAATATCTCAATAGCAAATGAGTAGATAATGAGTAGTTGATTCCGTTTGAGTACTTGGTAGTTTGCATATGATGATTCGCGTATCAATGCATAGGGAATCATCAAGGCATAAAATGTGTAACAAATAGAGTTCAACTATGAACAAACGACTACTGAGTTATGTATGTGTCTCATTATTATTCTTCCAGGGATGCACCTCTTTTTATACAAAACATGATAAAGAAGTTCAACAATTGGAACATGAAGTTGAGCGCTATGAACATCCTTATTATCAAAAGGGAATCAACACTCTTGGTTGGACCATGAATCTCGGTATCTCTGCCGGAGTGGGTTATTATGTATATGAGAATCTTCAAACATCGCAATTGATGAATGCAGGAACTGAAGTTGGTTTAACATTGACTGACAATGATGCACGATTGATCCAGGGTATTGGATCAGGTTTGATAATGGGTTTGTTAAACTATGCGATCATGAATGATAGAACCAAAAAAGAATTGGTAACAACAGAAGATGCAAATTCCTGGATTCATGACTATGATAAGTCGAGAAAAGTTGTAGAATTCTCAAAAGGGAAATTTCTTACATCCATTCCGCAAGATGCTGATTCGCGATTTGTGATGAAAAATATAAAGGATGCCAGATTTTTTGCCGAACATTTTGCGGGGAGTCAATATGCTGATGCAGTAGTCACTCAATCTCTAGGAAATATTCCCGAATCAAATCTTCCAGAATTGGTCAGTATATTTCCTGACCTCGATATCTCTGCAAAACTGAAATTACAAATAATCATGAGTTCGAAGAACATTGATGAATGGATAAGATATACAGGTGAGTATGCTGATATCATCAGCAAAGCAGATCAAGTGATTATACAGAAAAAGATAAGAGAATTGTGTACAAGTCTAGATATAATTTCAAGACTTGTCAATTCCAAACCTAGTTATGTTTCCATGTCAGTACTTGAAGTAATGGGATTGGAATTTGTAAAAACGAGGGAAGATATTATCGCATATCGCAAAGTATTCCCGAAATCTGCTCAAGAGCGTGCGCTTGAAGCCATAGCAATGAAAACAATTACAGATTTCGATTCCGGGCTTAAAGTAAAAGAAATGTTTTCCATTACCACAACACATCCAATATTGGATTCTTTATTGCTTGGGTATATCCGCAATATGAATCATGTCAAAATATTCAAAAAAGAATGTTCTTATTCGGCATATATCTATCTATTACCCGAAAAAGCTATACGCTTCGTAAGCACTTTTAGCGATCTTTCGGAGTTTGCTTCATTATTTCCAAATAATCAACTTATCGATACATATATAGAATCAAAAGAAAGTGTGTTGACGAGGGAAGAAATTATCTTCATCATTGAAAAAGTTACATATTCAAAACGATTGTCGATACTTAGAAAAAGACTAGTAGATATTTCTATGACCTTTGATGAATGTATTGAAGCATCAAAATACTGTAATGAATGTTTGGAGCAATTGGCAGCCAAATGCGTTGGTTTATTGGTAACTACGCAAGATTATCGCAGATTTCTTAGATATTTTCTTAATACCGAATATGGAAAAGAAATACAATTCAAATATTATGAGATGATATCGATAGAACCAGAAAATTTGGGTGAAAATATTAATACTGAATATCGAGAGTATAATTCAAAAATTAGCCCGGACGGTGAAACATTGTATTTCGTTCGACGGGATTCTCCAGATGGTTATGGGGGAGAAGACATATATGTTTCAAAGATGGATGAATATGGTGATTGGAGCCTCGCTCAGAATATTGGAATGCCTTTGAACAACTCTGGACATAATGCAGTAAATAGTATTTCACAGGATGGACAAGAGTTATCCCTGCATAATCAATATGATACACCTGGAAATAATCCTTCAATAACTCGACTGGAAGATGAAGTTTGGTCAGATCCAGAAACGCAATTTATTCCAGAAATGAATTCTCTTGGAAATTATCACAATGGTTCATTGACAGTTGATGGTAAACATTTATTGATGTCAATTCAAAGATATGATTCATATGGAGGGAATGATATTTATGTTATACATAAAAATGAATATGGCGATTGGCAGGTACCAATAAATCTAGGTCCAACTATTAATACATATGCTGAAGAGGGTAGCGTATTTATTGCAGCTGATGGACAGACTCTTTATTTCTCAAGTGCCGGTCAAGGTGGTTATGGTCAAAGTGATATGTTTATGACAAGGAGGCTTGATAATTCATGGTCGAATTGGTCCACGCCCATTAACTTAGGTGCTAGGATTAATTCTCCTGCGGATGAAGATTTTTATGTCATCCCGGCAAAAGGAGACTTCATCTATTTCTCTTCTGAAAGGGAAGGTGGTTTTGGACAAGAAGATATATACCGAATAGGTTTACCATTGGAAATGAGGCCAAAGCCAGTAAAATTATTGAGAGGAAGAGTATACAATAGAAAAGACAATCAATCTGTACCTGCAACTGTCTACTATGAAGATTTGGAGAGCGGTGAAATGCTTGGTTCAGTTCGAACAAACTCAAAAACGGGTGAGTTTAAGATTATTTTGGTTGGGGGCAAGAGAGTTGGTTACTATGCAATTGCCGATAAGTATTTGTCTCAGAGTGAAAATATGGACCTATTGAATCTTGAAAGTTATATTGTACAAGGGCAAGATCTGACTTTGGTTCCAATAGAATCTGGTCAATCCATAACAATGAATAACTTATTCTTCGACACAAAGCAATGGACATTGAAACCGGAATCATATCTTGAATTGAACAGAATTGTTGTATTCTTACAACAAAACCCAACAGTAAAAATTGAAATTAGTGGTCATACAGATGATGTGGGATCTGAAGAAAGTAATCAAATTCTTTCAGCAAAAAGAGCATATGAGGTCTATATGTATTTTATCTCCAAATCCATCACAACCGAACGATTGATCTATGTCGGTTATGGAGAAACCCGACCAACAGTCGAAAATACCAATGATGAAAATAGAGCTAAAAATAGAAGAGTTGAATTGATGATTAGGTGAGTTTCGTTAGCATTCATTCTATACAACAAAAGGCATCCATAGGATGCCTTTTGTGTTTGGGGTTGTGGTTCGGGAGGGAATTGAACCCCCGACACGCGGATTTTCAGTCCGCTGCTCTACCAACTGAGCTACCGAACCATATTCTAGAAAGAATAGATGGCGAAAATAGGGAATTTGGGGATATTGACAAAAGGAAAATTCCCCGCATGTGTTTCAATAGGTGAAGTGTGATGATTCCGGCTTTGAAAGCCATTCAGCAAGTGTTTGTGCTTGTATGTCTTTGTCTGAAAGTATTGGTTCAGTATCAATTTCATGCACGGGCCATTCGATTGCGAGAGATGGATCATTCCATACTATGCCCGACTCCGCCTTTGGATTATACATGGCTGTGCATTTATAAATCATTTCGGTGCCATGCTCCATAGACATAAATCCATTCGCAAATCCGGCAGGCACCCATAACATATGTGCATTGTCTGCACTCAATTCTACATGAATGTGCTTTCCAAGGGTTGGTGAATCTTTTCTAATATCCACTTCTACGACATGCGCCCTCCCAGTTGTCACGCGTAGCAATTTTCCCATGGGCTTATTCCACTGAAAATGTAATCCACGAATAACACCCAAAGCAGATATGGAATGATTCTCTTGCACGAAATCTTCATGTATTCCCAATGCTGCGAATGCATCTTTGTGATATGACTCCATGAATACACCTCGATCATCCTCAAAGATATCTGCTTCAATGAGAATGATACTGTCAAAAAAACGCTCTATGATGGAGAAACTCATATACTCAACCTATGTAAAACAACCTCTCTCTCGCAAACTTGTATATGTATCACCGGCAATAATAATATGATCCAATAATGGTATATGCATCGTATTACCAACTTGTCTCAATTGCTCTGTCAATGATATGTCCTCAGCACTTGGCTCGGTATTTCCCGATGGATGATTATGCAATGCAATGATCGATGCGGCACTTTCAATAATCGCCGCACGAAATACCTCTCGCGGATGCACAATGCTCGAATTTAATGAGCCCTCACTGATTTTCTTCAGTGAAAATACAATGTTTGAACTATTTAATAATGCTATGTAAAAACTCTCAGTTCTTGCTCCTCGCATCCTTGGTATGAAATATCGCGCTACATCATCCGGCGATTGCAATATCTTATTGGGATTGAACATCTCCTGCTGATATCTTCTGCCAAGCTCAAATGCAGCAGCAATGCCAATGGCTTTTGCCATTCCCATACCCTTGATTACACATAATTCTTGCACGGAACGCGACCCTAAATCTCCAATGGATGCATATGTGTCTAGCATATTCCTTGAAATGTCCACTGCAGATAATCCATGTGAACCGGTGCCTATCAATATTGCCAATATCTCGCTGTCACTCAATGAACCTGAACCAAATCGAAGTAATCGCTCCCTCGGCCTTTCATCAGCCCGCCATTCTCTAATGCTCCTGCCTGAACGCATCTTCTCGGCAATCATTGACACTCCCCGCATATCATCTTGTTTTTTCATGAAATCCCCTTTATTGTAATATGTCTCCCATCCATTTACCATAGCCCTTATGCACAATATCACCCTCAAAAACAGCAAGATAGGGCACTTCATATGGGTGATTCTTTTCAATAATCGCTTGTATGCCTGGTATATGCTTGGGAATTGTCTTGCAAATCAATTCACACTCAATATCCTCCCGAACCTTTCCCTCCCATTCATAAATCGCAGTATGCATCGGCCTTATCCAGCAACAAATAACAAGCTTTTGGTTTATTAGTTCATGAGCTATAGTGCTTGCTTGCTCGCCATTCGGCAGACTTGTGCACACAAGAGAGAATTTCATGGTCAATTCCATAGTTTTGTAATGATTTGTGGATTATACTTCTAAATCTCATGATTGAATTATTGATTTTTCACATCCATGCCATGGCCGGACTCTATGCCTTCACAAAACGATGGCAAGAAGGAAAACTTCGTGAAGGATTACTTGCAATTGCAATCTTCTTTTTGGTGTTCATCATCATGTGGACTCTTACCGGTCAAATCGTCAAAGCTCTCATGCCATCCGAAGGATTCACCACATGGTTCACACGCGATACAGGTTCACTCGTGCTTACCATCATTCCGGATCTCATCTTCTTCAAGGTGTTTTTTCTGAATGATCAATCCGAAGTGAAACCACTTGAAACATGATAGGGACAATCATTGTTTGATTTTACATATTTCATGACACCACGCACTATCATATTCACCATCTGCACACTCTTCACGATTGTGTCCACATCGCTATCACAGTTTCGTGTCGAAATTCGTGAATTGCGACCACAATTCATCACAATTGATACGGCAGATTATCCCGTTCTTCATGCATGGCTTCGTGCTACAAATAAAGGAACAACATATTCATTTTCAAGAAATGAACTCACGGTCATCGAAGGAAATCTTGGCACTAAAGCCATTTCCATCGCTTCACCAGATGCTCAAGGTTATCAAAAAGTAAGTTGGGTTACGCGATCACAAGGAGCTAATCGTGCGGAATTTGTGGTATCTACATCCCTGGGAACACATTCTGTTTTAGGGAAACATGATAGAGGAAGCATAAGTCAGGTTCGCTTTTGCGATCCATTCAGCGTGCAAATCGATGAATTCAATTTTGGTTCTGTCCCCGAAGGTTTTCAAGAATATACAACACTACTTGTGAAAGCCATTGCATCCAAGAAAAATGATCGTGGCATCGAACTCAGCACAAGTCTTGATTCCATTACATTTTCGAGTCCTGACTTTTCCTATCGATGGATTGGATCTTATGTATCCATCAATCCACCTCCGGTTGGACTATCACCTGCAGTTGGCTATTATTTTGACATCGTGTTCAAGCCAAGTAGATCGGGATATTATAAAGAATATGCTGTTCTGCATTATGAAGGTGGACAAAAAGATTATCTCCTTCTTAGAGCCAATGGCTTTGAAATGCAAGAAACACGCTCACTGAAATTGATTGACCCTGATACATCCATCATTCTGACTCCTTGTACTCCATATCCGGTAAAATGGAAAGGATATCGAGTAGGTGCTCCGACATATGTTGATTGGACACCTGATAATGGAAAAACTTGGGATACACTCGGGTTTAGTATGGATAGTGTTTTTGTATGGCGCACGCCGGGTACTATCACAGACTCCGGAAAACTTCGTGTTAGACAAGAATTAGGAAATTTTGATCAAAAAACATTGATTCATCCTGCACTGCGTTCTCCTGTTTCAAAAATCGCATGGAATGCTGTCGGCGATGCGCTCATCGCAGGATATGAATCCGGAAAAATTGCAGAATGGAATAAAGTCGATGGCATGCTACGCGATACATTTCTGCTTTCAGGATTTTCTTCACCACCAAATCGATCCGAATGGTTGGGGATTGGTTATGTCAATGATACAACGATTTATGGTGTCTATCGCATTCCATCAACAGGTCAAGAATCACTCGTTGTTTTCAATCGCGGAACACTCAATCCCATCCTTTCAAAAAATATCACAGGCGAAGGTGAAATATCTTCCGTACATCGAATCGATGACATGGTTTTCATCATTCCAAAACGCGGGAAAGTAGTTCGAAGAATATCACTTTCGGATGGTTCAGAACGATCGACATCAATATTTTCTGAACCAATTACTGCATTTAATCCTGGTAATGGAAAGAAAGGAAGTATCGCATTGCTTGATGGTTCTATTCATGTGCTCGACATGACCACAATGAATATTCTCACAACACTTAGCAATCCCGCATTGCCTCTGATGTCACAATTGGCGATTTCACATGATGGAGCATATGTGGCAGCAGGAACAATGGTTGGCGAACAAAGTTTATATTCTGAATCTTCAAGCGAAGTGCATGTATTCGATATTGCAACTAAAACCGTTGTCAGGTCTTTGAGAAATTCTTCAAGCGATGTGATTGCACTTGATTTCAATGCAACCAATCAATTTCTTGCAACGGGCTTTGCCGGATTTCCGCAAATCTCTGTCTGGCGACTCCCAACAAATGTATTCTTAGGACAATTGGCAAATCATCAAGGATTTTTGACGGATATAAAATATAGTCCTGATGGAAAAGCACTTGCCTCTTCAGCCAAAACTTCAGACAATTTAAAAGTGATGGACTTCGCTTTCCCTGAGAAAGATACAAGCATTGGTTTCATTCGTATCGAACCATCACAACCAATTATCGTCTCTGCGGATTTGGGAAATGCACTCATGATGCACCCAACAGATACGATATTGAAAGTGAATCTTTGCAATGGAGGAAAAGGCGACATCTTTATTGATTATGCTTATTTCAGAGAAGGAATTCATTTTTCTTTGATTTCGCAAATCCCAAATACTCTTCGCATAGCTCCAGGTGCATGTATCGATATCAATATCAGGGTCCTCGCTCGGGATAATGGCTTACTCACCGATTCATTGTTCTTCGGTTTTTGCAATCAAGAATTCTTTATGCCGATTCGAGCAAATGGAATATTGCGATCAATCAATCCACTTGCTCAAGGACAGAAACTTGGTCCGGCTTGCATCAATGAAGTAGTCACGAAACGCATCGATCTCATTAGAAATGATGACCCCGTTCCGATTACAATCAATAAGATTATCACGAAGTCACAGGCCATAAGTATTCTGTCAAAGATTTCCGATACCATCCTTGCTCCAGGTGCCACATTGACTGTTGATGTGAAATTCACTCCAAAAAAATTAGGAGAAGATCTGCTAGAAGTATTGGTATTTCATTCCGGTTTGAGTCAATATGAAATTCCAATTGTTCTAAAAGGGTATGGCGATGGGACGGATGTTACTGTGCCCTCAATCATTGCATGCATACCTGAATTACAAAAGAGAGTCATCACATTACAAAATGGATCGATGAATGAAGTCCGTTTGGATTCAATTGTGATAACAGGTAATGCTTTTTCAATGACTACTCCATTGCCAATCATCTTTCCACCTCGTTCACAAAGGGACATTGAGATTTCATTTACAGGAACTCTTCCTGATTCCGGTGAAATCATGTCATGCTCTTTTTATCCATGTGCAACTGCAAAAACTATTCGCATTGTACCATATTCAGCAACTGCAACACTAACGCTACCTAAGGTAAAAGCAGATCCTCGTGGTAGAGTATCAATGCCAATTACAGTTGCACTGAATGAACGGGTCCCATATAGTGGCTCGCAAGAAACAATCATCGAATTCACTTCCAATCAAGGATTATTTCTTCCTGATTCCGTGACAAGTGCATTTGGTAAAGTATCGATTCTATCGCGAGATATTCAAAATGAAACAAGAACCACGCGAATTCGCTTTGAAGGAGACATTCCAAATTTCGGAACTTTATGCATAGTGTCCGGATATGTAGGAATTGGGGATATACATGAAACGATATTGGACTATTCCGAAAAAGTCCCATTTATTAGTTCTACCGTACAGACAACTTATGTGAATGGCTTGCTCCAACTCACCAATATTTGTGATAATTTATTTTTGTCTGAAAGCAAGTATGTACAGATAATGAACGTGTATCCGCAACCTGCCGAGGATTTGATGTATCTTGCATTCAAGTCGACAGAAACTTCTGATATTGCAATTGTGTTGGCAGATCAATTGGGAAGGGAATATCATCTGAAAAAGCATCTACTGTCATTTGGTGAAAATGTAGTTGAATTACCAATTCCACCATCATTGATTTCGGGTACATATATGTTGAAACTCATGTCGCCTTCATCCGTAGTACTTGATGCATTTGCAATCAATATTATTCGATAAATACTTTTACTATAAAGGAGAGATACAATGAAAACATTCTCAGCATTTCTAGGACTCATATTATTGTCAGTCATTGGCTGTACAACAGTTGATCATCGTTCAAATCTTCATTCTGTCAAAGAACAAGAAATGACGGTAGGAAAAGTTCAAAAAGAGATTCGTGTTGGCATGAGTGGCGCACAAGTTGCAGAAGCACTCGGATCCCCAAATATAGTTACCAAAGATGATGGTGGAGATGAGACATGGGTCTATGACAAAATCGCAACTGAGGCATCATACTCAGAAAACTCCAGTGGACTATTTTTGATTTTGTATGGATCTTCAAGTAGTTCTGGTGCTGCAGCAACAACACAAAGAACATTGACCGTAGTCATCAAATATGACGCAAATAGCAAAGTGAAATCGTTCTCTTATCATGCATCAAAATTCTAATCTCTAAGGAATATTGATCATGAAACAACAACCATTGCTCATTGTGCTATGCTCTTTGTTTCTTGGTGCATGCACCGTGATCACGCAGCAAAGTACACCTCCGCCGCAAAAGACGCAATTGCAAACAAGGCAAGTGCAGACACGTGAGTATGATACCAATGATGTCAAGCTCGTGATGAAAGCTGTGTTGAATGTTTTGCAAGATGATGGCTTTATTGTGCGTAATGCTCAAGTTGAATTAGGTTTACTCACAGCCACGAAAGAAGTTGATTTACAAGCCCGCAATGGATCAAATCAATTTTGGTCTGACTTCTTCAGAGGCATTGATCGAAATCGAGGTCAAAGAGAATCCATTTTTAATAAACTCAAACAAATTGAATCAAGTGTCAATGTTTCTGAATTTGGGAAGCAATGTAAAGTCAGAGCAAACTTTCAGGTCAAGATTCTTGATAATCAAGGAAATACAGTTGAGGTATATCAAGTGGAAGATCCCAAATTCTATCAAGAATTTTTCATGAAAGTGGATAAAGGTATCTTTATTCAAAAACAAGGTTTTTAATTACTCGGACAAATCTTCATGCAACAAGGACTCATGAAATTAACATTGAATAATGTTCAATTCTATTCTTATCACGGCGTAAAAGCAGAAGAGCAATCGTTAGGTGGTAGATATCAAGTTGATGCTGATATATGGTATAATCCAATGTCGGCAGTGCTGAGTGATGATGTTGCGCAAGCAGTGAATTATGAAGAAATTGTATTCACGATCAATGAACTTGTCAATGGCGATTCATTCAATCTGATTGAAACATTATGCTATGAAATAACCAAAGAATTACTTGAGCGATTTTCCATGATCGATAAAGTCACAATCAGAGTTCGTAAGCTCAGCGTTCCTCTGAAGCATATCATTGATCATGTGGAAGTGGAGCATTCGATGCAAAGAACTCATGACTGACAATCAAACAATTCATGAAATAGCTTTTTCTATTGGTGCAAATCTTGGCAATCGTCTTTCTGCATTGCGATATGCATATATGCGTTTACAAGACGCCATTCCTGATCTTGCATGCTCTCCTGTATATGAAACAGAACCTGTTGGCTATCTTGAGCAACCTTCCTTTTTGAATTGTGCTTGCAAAGGAACAACATCTTTACCTATTGATGAAATTCTTTCCTTGATTCACATCATACATGCAGAATTACACAGAAAGTCCCGTCCGCAGTGGCATGAACGAGAAATCGATGTTGATATTCTCATTTATGGCTCTACCATCATCGAATCTGAACAGCTCAATATTCCTCATCCACGTATGCATCAAAGGGCATTTGTCCTTCAACCATTAAGTGATTTAGCACCCAGTCTCATTCATCCAACATATAATCTCTCAATACTTGAATTATTGAATCGTTGTGATGATAAGTCAGGTATTATACTCCATTGCTCAGCAGAAGAGCTCATTCAGGGATAGATATTCCCTCAATTTCTGTAAATTCGACCATTCTTTCAATACTCAACTCAATACTATGTACGGTTCATTCAAAGATCATCTTCAAGCGGAATTGACATCCATACAAGAAAGCGGTTTGCTCAAAAAAGAGCGCATTATCACTTCTGAGCAAGGTCCGGAAATCATGGTACAAGGAAGAACAAATCCTGTCCTAAATTTCTGTGCAAATAATTATCTGGGTCTTTCATCTCATTCTCGTGTGATACAGTCCGCAAAAGATTCACTTGATTCTCACGGGTTTGGAATGTCAAGTGTACGCTTCATTTGTGGAACACAAGACATACATCGCGAATTAGAGCAGAAGATTGCGAAGTTTTGTGGCACTGATGACACAATTCTGTATGCGGCATGTTTTGATGCAAATGGTGGTGTATTTGAACCATTGCTTTCGGAGGAAGATGCAATCATTTCTGATGCATTGAATCATGCATCCATTATTGATGGGGTAAGACTATGTAAAGCAAAGCGTTATCGATATGCTTCTTGTGACATGCAAGAATTGGAAGAGCGTTTGAAAGAAGCTCGCGCAGATGGAGCGCGTTTTATTTTAATTGTGACTGATGCAGTGTTCTCCATGGATGGAACAATCGCACCTCTCGATAAAATCTGCGATCTCGCTGATCAATATCAAGCACTTGTCATGACTGATGAATGTCATTCCATGGGATTTATGGGTGCAAAAGGCAGAGGCGTCGTGGAGATGTGCGATGTTACAGGCAGAGTGGATATTATCACAGGAACACTTGGGAAAGCTCTTGGTGGTGGAATTGGTGGTTTTACCACTGGAAGACAAGAAATCATAGATCTTCTCAGACAAAGGTCTCGCCCATACTTGTTCAGTAATTCATTGCCGCCTTCAGTTGTCGGTGCATCAATTGAAGTATTTGATGTACTTAGTTCCACAACAGAACTGAGAGATACATTGGAAGAGAATACAAAGTATTTCAGAGAACAGATGGTTTCATTGGGATATGACATCAAGCCGGGTACGCATCCGATTGTGCCTATTATGCTCTATGATGCGGTACTTGCACAAAAACTTTCGCAATCATTGCTTGATGAAGATATTTATGTTGTTGGATTTTTCTATCCTGTTGTACCAAAAGGTCAAGCTAGAATTCGTGTTCAAATTTCTGCTGCTCATACAAAAGCACATTTGGACAAAGCGATTGCTGCTTTTGCGAAGATTGGAAAAGAATTGGGTGTGATTAGTTGAGAAATCATCAATACAAAGTAAGACTTACTTCATTCGTAATCAATGCAATTTTGATGATTGCGGTGATTGCCATGATCATTCCAATGATCATGATGGTGCTATTTTCTTTGTATGAAAGTCCGGAATTGTTTGAAAACCCATTAGAGTTTTTTACGACACTCCCAACTTTTACAAATTATGTTGACATTTTTGTCACAGATACCTTTGGAAGATACTTTGCAAATTCATTGTTCATAGCAACTGTTGTTACAATCGGCAATGTAATATTGGGGTCTATGAGTGGTTATGCATTTGCTCGATTTGAATTCAAGGGGAAAAAACTCTTGTTTGCCTCAGTCATGGCTTTGATGATGGTTCCGCATCAAGTTGTGATGATTCCACTCTATCGCATGATGGTCGCCTTTGATTGGATCAATACATTTTGGGCATTGATCATCCCCGGATTGCTTGCCCCATTTGCCATATTCCTAATGCGACAATATATCAAAGCATTACCGGCAGATATGGAGGATGCAGCAAGGATAGATGGAGCAGGAGAATTATATATTTTTTTCCGAATCGTATTGCCATTGTGTAAACCAGTTATTACAGTTCTGGCGATTTATACCTTTCTTGGAAGTTGGAATGCATTCTTGTATCCCTTCTTATTCACTTCGCTCCCTGAAATGCGTACATTACCTGTTGGCCTCGCCTATTATATTGGTAGACAATCTATTGATTGGGGACATCTCATGGCAGGAGCATCCATTTCTGCATTGCCTGTGTTGATTCTCTTTTTGCTCTTTAGCAAAAAAATCATTGAAGGTCTTACAGCAGGTGCATTAAAGGAATAATCATTTCTTTTTTGTTCCATACTGCATCATCACCGTACCTGATTCCTCTTTTTTCCCAATCATTCGAATATGTACTTCATTTGGGTATTCAGCATCCTTTGATTCCTTAAACCAAGCAATCGGCATTGGTAGTTTGTAAAAACTAAATTCATCTTTTGCAATGGAGATTTTCTTTCCATCAAGTGTCAATGAGTTTGGTTTGGGTACATTTATACATTTTACAATCAAGACACGATTTTGAGGCTCTCCCGCATATCCCTTCCCGGAAATTGTTTTCATTGAAAATCGAATTGATGATTGTTGTTTGTCTTCAAAGGCATTGAGTGAACATAATCGATAATTCCCATCTATGAGACTTCTGGAAGATAATCCATCATCTAAGTATAATTCACGTTCTACATTGACAATTGATGAGTCTCTGAAATACAATAACACCAATGAATCTCCATTATATGATGATGTATTGTTCATTGGAATAGTCAATGGAATGATTGAGCCACTTTTTACAAAAATAGGCATGACCTTAAGCGAGGCAGGAATGCTGAAGTTTGAGAAACCTGGTATGCGATAATTTGACCAAAAATCGAACCAATTGCCAGGTGGTAAAATGACATTTCTTGACATTGAATCAGGATGCATAATCGGTGCAATCACAATATCATTCCCCCATAAAAATTCATCATTCACATTGATGAATTCGCTAGTGAGTGGACCATTCCAACATATTGGTTTTGCAAGAGGGATTCCATGCATTGTATTCTGATAAGCCAATGTATAATTATAGGGGAGAAATTGCATTCTGAGTTGAATGAAATAATTCACAATGTTTCTTACAGAATCTGCATAAAAAATTGGCTCAGGACTTACTCCTTCACCATGGGCGCGCATAATAGGAGTAAATGCTCCGAATTGCATCCATCGGGTATAGAGGCGGTCATTTTTTGGTCCGCCCGTGAATCCACCCAAATCGGAATGCATATATCCAACACCACTCATGCTCATTGATAGCATGATGGGAATTTGTGCAGCCAACCCTGATTCGCTTCTTTGCACATCACCTGACCAGGGGAATGCAGAATAGCGTTGCATGCCGGGTCCGCCAGAGCGAATGAGATTGAACAATCGATCATTTGGAGCATATTGTAGATGCGCTTTTTGAAGTGACTCCATCCAATGCATGGAATAATTATTATGAATGTCGAAAGTTGATCCACCAACATGTTGCATATCCATTGGATGCATTTCCGGTTCACCTAAATCAAGCCACCATCCTGAAATGCCTGACTTGATATGTCCTGCATATAATTCACTCATCCATGATTTTGCTTTGGGATTTGTGATATCAAGCAATGCTGCTTTACCCGCCCAAAAATCATTGAGAATATATGGTTCACCTTTCATTGTTGTTGTGAATACATTCAATGAAAGGGCTTTGGAATATTGCTTTGAACTCATCGTGAAATATGGTTCTGTTATCAAAATTGTATGAATATTGTTCTTTTTAAGATTTCTAATCATTCCAAGTGGATCTGGAAATTGTTTGAGATCCCAATCAAATGTTCCCATTTGTTCTTTGTCTCCAAACCAATAGAGATCAAGTACAATTGCATCTAGAGGGATATTGAGTGAATCAAAAGTTTTTACAATACTCATGACTTCCTGTTGAGATTTATATCCATATCGAGATTGAATATATCCCAGCGACCAGATAGGTGGTAATGGTTGTTTACCGGTGAGCATTGTATAATGTCCCATGATTGCGTCAAATGTCGTGTCTATGACAAGGAAATAAGACATTGATCCATGTGTTTGGGCAATTTTCATTACATTCTTTTCACTGACACCACAATCTACTGCACCTGGAATTGGGGAATCAATCAATAATCCATAACGAGACGTAGAAAGAAAAAATGGGATTGATACATTTAATTGTTCGGTCTGATTTCCATATCCATAGACGGCGGTATTATACAATGGAAAGCGATAACCTCTTTTATTGATGGGCAATGCACGAGAACCACCACCAAAGATTGCTTCACTCTTTCTCAATGAGACTGATAGTCCGCGTGACTCTTCCTTAAACATCAAACCTTGTTCTTCTTTGAATACAAGTATGCTGTCTCGAAAAATCGCAAGTGAAAATGGTTGCTTTTTGACCAAGTAGGAAAATGTGCTGTCAAGAGTACGAAATTGAAAATAATCACCTGCATCTATAGTAAGAACATCACCATTGGTCTTCTTAGCAATAATTGCTTCTGGATTTCGGATTGCAGGAAAATCAATTGTATCATAACTTACTCTCACTATTCTTTTTCCAAATCGTTCAATTGATACTTTTCCATTTCCGACATAGAGAATGAGACCAAGACTATCATGATAGAATCCGCGACAAAAAAGAGTTGAAGGATCTGGACCTTTCCCTTTATCTACACTTTCCATGATTACCTGCGAAATGGATTTTGCTGAATCAGATCCCGGATAATCAAGATAAAAATCCTTACCTTCAGCATCTTTCCCCGCCAATGTTCCATCTGCATTTCTAAATACAAAGGCAAGTCTGAGAATTGATTCATCAGGATCCAATCCATAAAAAGTTCTTGGATGTATTCTCATGGAATAAACATTCTCGGCATCTTTCTTCATTTTATATTCATTGATGGATTTGCCCCATTCTCCACGAACATGTTGCCAAGATGTTTGAGTCGAACTTTTTTGAGTGATAACACCTGAATGTATGAATACATCGCCTACCAAATTGGCAAGTGCCCCATTGCCCCGTTCTGCATGATAATAGATTGTTATGGAGTCATCCTGCGATGGTTTTTCTGGTAGCATGAGTAATGGTTTTTGTGCATGAAGAATATGCACAGTCATGAACGCAATCATGAAACACAATAGATATTGTACAGTTCTCATTGCATGTTCCCATTTGAAGATTGAGGTGAACCATAGCGTACTTTCATGATAATGATATAAGCAATGAATATCATTGTGATGGAATTTGCTGAAATAATCACGATGTCTTCACGAAGCACACCATAAGCGAGCCAAAGGATTGCTCCAATGAGCATTAATGAGAATGCTCCTCCGGATAATTGCTCAGTTTCTTTTGTTTTCCAAATTCGTATTACTTGTGGTAGGAGTGCGAATGTTGAACAAATCGCTGCTGTAAATCCAATTGCTGATATATAGTACATGGATGATTATGCTAAATGTTGCAAAAATTCTTTAATAGTTTTTGGAAAATTTGAAACCAATGCCGGGACTGGATACTGCAAAATCTTATGAAAATCTGATTCATCATTGATGGTATAGACTCCAAGAAGAATATCATGCTTTTCTGCATCATCTGCTTTCGCATGAGTCAATTCACGAAGTGAACATACAAATCCCTCGCAACCGATTTCTGAGGCAATTTCGCTTGGAAGTCTTTTATCATTCGGTAGATGAATTCCAGCTGTATGAAATGTTGGATAATGCTTTTTGATATAATGCAAACTTTCATGGTGGAAAGAAGAAAATAATGTTACTTCTTGCATATTCAATGTTTGTACAGATTCGATGATTGCCAGTAAGCGTGAAATGTGATCATCTTCTTTTTGGGGAGGCTTAATCTCAATATTGACACAAGTCTTATGCTGTTTGAGATACCCTAATGCTTCTGATAATAAAGGAATATGTTCGCCCGAAAATTGTGCATTGAACCAAGTTCCTGCATCGAGTGTTTGGAGCTCTTGTAATGTTTTTGTTCGAATATACCCTTTGCCATTCGTCGTTCTCCCAAGGACGGGATCATGCATCAGTACTACCTGATCATCTTTGGTTAATTGAACATCAACTTCCACCATCAAAGCACCCGCCTCAATGGCGCTTCGAATAGAAGACATGGTGTTCTCAGGTGCAGTTCCCGAAGAACCTCGATGTGCAACGATGAACCGATCATGATGTTGAATCATTGACCGAAGAGTATAAGCATGTTGTGACACTATATCTGACATCGAATGGAAGTCTAAAAGAAAGGCCGAAATTCAAATGAATATAAAAGCTGAAACGAAATGCAATATAATCCAAAAATCGTCGTTAATACACAGGTTTTGAGGGAATTCAAGCGAAAAGTGTCGGTTGATAAGTTTCTTTTTGACACCTCATTGAATTCAAGTAGTTTCGACATGTATTATCCGCTTTGGATACTGCATTTTTTCACCATGTACCGGCTCCCTAAGAGGAGGGCAATAATTTATGGAAGGTAATTTTTCAAATCGCGTGCAAGATGTAATCAGACTGAGCAGAGAAGAAGCGCTCAGATTGGGACATGATTATATTGGCACTGAACATCTGCTATTGGGGATCATCCGCGAAGGAGAAGGCATTGCAGTCAAAATCCTGAGAAATGTTGGCATAGATCTCTTTAAACTGAAAAAATCAATTGAAGATACAATTCGGACAAGTAGCGGAACATTGACAATCGGTAATATTCCACTTACGAAACAAGCCGAAAAAGTTCTCAAGATTACATATCTGGAAGCAAAACTGTATAAATCAGAAGTCATTGGTACTGAGCATTTGCTATTGGCATTACTTCGTGATGATGACAATATTGCAGCACAGATTCTTTCCCAATTCTCGATATCCTATGATGAGGTTCGCAAAGAGCTTGATAATATCATCAATGGAAAATCCTCACCATCCAAACAAGAAAAGGTGCGCTCATCTTCAAAATCACAGCAATCGGATAAACAGAAGACTCCCGTATTGGATAATTTTGGAAGAGACCTTACGAAACTTGCAGTTGAAGGTAAATTGGATCCTGTAATCGGAAGGGAAAAAGAGATTGAGCGTGTAGCTCAAGTACTTTCAAGAAGAAAGAAAAATAATCCTGTATTGATTGGTGAACCCGGCGTTGGAAAAACTGCCATCGTTGAAGGTCTTGCTTTGAAAATCATGGAAAAGAAAGTTTCTCGCGTATTGTTTGACAAACGCATCGTCACGCTTGATCTTGCATCTTTGGTTGCTGGCACGAAATATCGCGGGCAATTCGAAGAACGCATGAAAGCTGTGATGAATGAACTTGAAAAAGCCAAAGATGTAATCTTGTTTATTGATGAGTTACACACAATCGTTGGCGCAGGTGGTGCATCCGGCTCACTTGATGCATCAAATATGTTTAAACCCGCTCTTGCTAGGGGAGAAATTCAATGTATTGGTGCGACAACATTGGATGAATATCGTCAGCATATAGAGAAAGATGGAGCGCTTGATAGAAGATTCCAAAAAGTGATGGTTGATCCACCAACTCCTGAACAGACAATTCAAATCATCAATAATGTCAAAGATCGTTATGAAGCACATCATGGTGTGAAATATACTGATGAATCTGTTCAAGCTTGTGTGAAATTGGCTGAGCGATATATTACCGACAGACATCTTCCTGATAAAGCACTTGATGTATTGGATGAAGCTGGAGCTCGAGTTCACTTGGCAAATATCAGTGTGCCTCCTAGCATTACTGAGATCGAGCAAAAAATTGAAGATGCACGTTTGCAAAAAAATAGCGTTGTCAAAGCGCAGAATTTTGAAGAAGCAGCAAGACTTCGTGATCTAGAAAAACGCTTGCAACAAGAGCTTGAAACAGCAAAAGAAGAATGGGAAAATTCAACCGGTGCTTCTTTGTTCTCGGTCAATGAAGAAGATATTGCAGATGTAGTTGCAATGATGACTGGCATTCCTGTGAATAAAATTGCTGAAGGCGAATCAGAAAAATTATTGAAGATGTCCGAAGAGCTCAGAGGCAAAATCATCGGTCAAGATGAAGCAGTCGAACAACTTGCTAAGGCAATTCGCAGGGCAAGAGCAGGGTTGAAAGATCCAAATCGTCCGATTGGTTCATTTATGTTCCTTGGTCCTACAGGTGTAGGGAAAACAGAATTGGCAAAAGTTTTAGCCAAATATATGTTTGACTCAGAAGATGCGCTTATTCGTGTCGATATGAGTGAATACATGGAAAAGTTTGCTGTATCCCGACTAGTTGGTGCCCCTCCGGGTTATGTTGGATATGAAGAAGGCGGACAATTGACAGAAAAGGTTCGCAGAAAACCATACAGTATCATTCTACTTGATGAAATTGAGAAAGCGCATCCAGATGTGTTCAATATTCTCTTGCAAGTCTTTGATGATGGTGTATTGACAGATGGTTTAGGAAGAAAAATTGATTTCAAGAATACAGTTATCATCATGACATCAAATGTTGGTGTTCGCGATATCAAAGCAGGGGGTTCAATCGGATTTTCAGAAAAAACTCCTGATGGACAATATGATCAGATGAAATCCACCATCGAAGAATCGATGAAACGCATGTTTAATCCTGAATTCTTGAATAGAATTGATGATTATATCGTGTTCAGACAATTGAAGAAAGAACATATTCACACCATCATCGACATTCAACTTGAGAAATTGCATAAGCGCATGGAATCACTCAATATTGAATTGATGTTGAGTCCTGAAGCAAAAGATTTCTTGGTTGAAAAAGGCTATGATGAGAAGTACGGAGCTCGTCCCCTTCGTAGAGCTCTACAAAAGTATCTGGAAGATCCTTTAGCTGAAGAATTACTTCGTTCAGTCGTAAAAGAAGATACATTGGTAGAAGTTGATTATTCAGATACGCTCAAAGAATTGGCATTTACCGTTCTTCCGAAACAGAAAGCTTTACCTGCAGCTACTAAAAAGTCAGGTGGTAAAGGAAATCCTTCTCCTGAAGAAGATTCCATGCCGGCAAAGTAAGCTAGCAGTAATAAAAAGGTCACATGTGAATGTGACCTTTTTTTATGAATGAGAATTATCCAGATATAAGATGATTTCTTGAGTTTGATTGCGCTTCATTAGATTGACTTTGTTCAATGGTTTTTTGGGTGGTCCGGAAACGGGACTGCCATTGGCATCAAAAACACCTCCGTGACATTTGCATAAAAAACTATTCTTCGAATCATTCCATTGTACCGGACACCCTGCATGTGTACATGCAGCATCAAATGCTTCAATTGACCCATCCTTACCTTTTTTGATGATGAAAGTTTGTTGATCAATGTGCTTGATGATATATGAATTATCGCTGAATAGTTCTTCTTCTGTTCCCAATACTACCTTATGAATAGATCTCTTTTTAGAAAAAAGTGCTGGGAATAATCCTGCAAGTGTGATTGCAGATACACCGGTAATAGCCAAAGATTGAACTAATAGATCAAAAAATTTTCTACGATTCATGATGCCCCATTTTTGCAAAAGGAAATATCGATTGTTTATGTGCCATAATCAAATAGAGAATGACACCTATGGATAGGAAGGCAATTCCCATCAGGGCATAATAGCCCGTGGATAGAAATAACCCAAACCAAATAAGAACAGAGAAGATGATTGGAAGTGGATATAAGGGCATCTTCCATGGGAAAAAACCATCTCCTTTTCTTTTTCGTAAAATGATGAGTCCGATTGCACCACCAATGAATTGGACCAATGCACGCATTGCAACAATTGCGCTAATGATCTCGCTCATTCTGAATAACAATGAAAAGATACATGCAATTGCACAAAGGATAATGAGTGAAACATGTGGGAAGTGTTCAGTTGGGTGCACACGCGAAAACAGTGAAAAGAATGCACCTTCTTTTGCCGCCGCATATGGTATGCGAGAATAACCAAGTGTAACTGAAAAGAGAGAAGCAAATGCAATGAATAAGATTAAACCAGTTGCAATTTTTGCAGCTAAAGGACCATGTACAATTTCTATGAATGTGCTTATGATAAATGTTGAATGCTTTGCATCTTGCCAGGGAATTACTCCAACAATACTTATATGCATGGCACAGTAGAGCAATGCGATACCCAAAATTGAAATGAATATGCTTTTTGGTATAACTTTTTGCGGTTCTGAAATCTCGCCGCCAAGATGACAAACATTATAATACCCCAAATAACTGTATACTGTTTTTAACATTGCATGACCTAGTCCAACAAAAAAGATTGAGGACATAAATCCGGGGCCTTCAGAGAATCCACCAAATGCTATATCTGGATTAAAATGTAATCCTCCACTGATGATAAGCCATAACATCGTTCCCACAACAGCTATCCACATCAACATGGAAATCTTACCTATGTCTTTTATATTTCTATACAATAAAACAAAGATGAGAATGACTACTGAACCGGATATGGCTTTTTGAAAAAGGGGTGTAATGGGTAGTAAATAGGAAGCATATTGTGAAAAGCCAATTGCACCTGATGCAATGACAAGTGGTGCTTGAAATACTGTTTGCCAAATAAACAAAAATGACATGATCAAGCCCCATGAAGACTTCCCATAACTTTCTCGAAGAAAGACAAAACTACCTCCAGCTTGTGGCATAGCTGCCCCCAATTCAGCCCAAATGCATCCATCCACCAATGCTAGGAGAGCACCTGCGAGCCATGCGATTATGGCATGAGGTCCATGCATGGATTGTATGACGATCGGTAGTACAATAAAAGGGCCAATGCCAACCATGTCGATCATGTTAAGGGCAGTTGCTTCTTTCAATCCTAGTGATCGCACCAAACCTGTTGAAGTAGCAGAAGAATTCATGAGCTCCATTCATAACGTTATATTGCACTATGCAAATTACAAAAGACGCAAGACTTGAGGCACTTTATTGCGATGAGACATCCGCATTTTTATCATCATTTGGCAAATGAAATCAATGATCATTGTTCAGGAATGATCATAACGGAATGTTTTAGCCAGGAAAAGCATTGTGTCATACTTCGTTGTGAAACACAAGGAGGAGGAGCTATTGCGCATATTGAATGGTCGATGCTTCCAGGGGAACCAATGGTATATCTTAAAGAAGGTATTCAAAGAGCAAATCGTAATAGCGCTGATGTATTCCCAGACATAATCGGAAGGGTAATTGTTTCATGTACGAAGCATCCAACTGATCGCATCGTGTTTCTACATATGACTGGTGCAATGATGGTAGGGCATTTCTTCGGTGGGTCGAATACATCATTATTTCTTCTTGATGATCAGCAGCGATTAATAGACTATTTAAAACGTGCCCCACTTCACATTGATGAAACATATATACCCATGCTTTCTGAAGTCAAAGGATTGAAAGAAAATCCCAAGCATAGTACTCTCATACAAGCTTTGTCAAAGGCACAATATTGTGGTGAGATATATGCTCGAGAGATTATTGCTCGATGGAATGATGATAATACCAACTTGCATGAAGATATGCTTCTAGATGAATTGAAAGAATCAGATTGTGAAAGGGTACAAGAGATGCTCGACCAAGTGCTAGAAGAATCATTGAATTCCAACACTGCTTATATTTTAAAAGTAACAAGCGGTTCAGTTGTGCTTTCTTCAATTCATTTGCATGAAGAACAAGAGATGATTTGGTCCGGGCAATCATGGAGTGAGGCAATTCGGCGTTATCGTGGTCTTATGATAAAAGATTCTCGATTAACTGCACTGAAAAAGGAGGCCGAACATATGCTGAGACATCGTAGAGAAATACTAGAAAAACACATACATCATTTATCTGATAGAGCAACTTCTCAACAACGCATCGAAGAATCCCAACAGATCGCACAATTACTACTTTCTATGCCATATCCCTCTTTACGTGTACAAGAAGAGCAACTTACTTTGACTAATGGAGATTTGTCATTCAATATTCAATTGCAAAAAGGTAAAACATATGCTGAATATGCAGAGTATTATTTTAACAAGTCAAAACGGTCAAGAGAAAGAGATGAAGAAAAACGATCACTTCTGCCTGTATATAAAGAACAATTGCATGAAATAATGCACTTGCAGATTGCATTGCCCGAAATGACAGATAGTAAAAAGATAGTAGAACTCATAGCCAAGATAAAGGGTCGCAGGCGTTCAAATTCGGAAGAAAAAATTCCTCAATCACCGTATCGAGAATTTGTTCTTTCTTCCACATTCACTCTTTATGTTGGAAGAAATGCACAAAATAATGATCAATTAACTGGAAAATTTGCAAAGCCAAATGATCTTTGGTTGCATGCTCGAGGTGTAAGTGGCTCTCATGCAATTTTGCGTGGACCTAAAGAAATACCTAAGAATATCCTTGAAGAAGCTGCAGCAATCACGGCATATTTTTCTCAATCTCGAAAAGGCAGTTTCGTACCAGTTTCCTATGCATTAAAAAAATACATTCGTAAACCAAAGGGGGCCGGGCCGGGAGCTGTAGTGATGGAAAGGGAAGAAGTGATATTGGTAGAACCAAGATTGCCAAAGGGTTCTATAGAGTCTTGATCATTTTTACATGCGGAATTCCAACTTCCAAAAATTCATTTCCAACTTGCGAATATCCAATTGAAGTATACCAATCAGCAACATGGTTCCTAGCATGTAGCACAATGGATTGTATGCCTTGCTCAGTAGCGGTCTCTTCAGCAAATATCATCAAAGTTGTACCAATACCTAGTCCTTGTAAAGATTGCTGTACAGCAACCTGTCGGATCTTTGCCTGATGCTGATCCAAAGTTGTGATAATACAATATGCGATGAGCTTATCTTTAAAAAACCCACCGATATGGATGTCTTTGTATTCATCCTTGATATCATCTTTTGTCAATGTCAATTGTAATGGATCACGCAAAATGGTTTGTCGCAAAGCAAGTCCTTCCTCATAAGCACTATCATTAATTCCAAAGGTTCTAAATGTTGTTAACAGTGGAATTCGCATGCGCTTTGGAAGACCTTCAAGAACCAATGCATACGATAAGTCAATCAATGCCAGTAAATCTTTGTCATGAATATCAGCATGAAAATAATTCACAGTAATCCAGTGTTTTTTACTCATGTGATATCCAGGTTGAATACATGAGTTGCCCTCTATCAATGCAGTAATGTGCTCTGATGGGTGTTTGAGATTGATGGTTTCCATTTGCTGAGTATCTAGGAGTGCGAACATTTTCCCTCCTATTTTTACAACCATTGTAGTTTCATCAAAAGGATATGTTTCCTCCGCATAAGGCTTAGATAGGCAATAACTGGCTATTTCTTCAAAGGTCATGTCAATATTTCCAGAATATGACTTGTGAATTCATTGCAAAACAATGATTTTAAGGTGATAATTACAATACTGCGATTTGAATTATGCTTTTCTCTTTTCTACTTGCTATTATCTGTTCCTTTTCGGCAACTGCGCAACAAGCAATCAAAGCCGGACCAATGGTTACTCATGCAGACATGCGACAAGTGACAATTTGGCTTCAAATGTCAAGCGAGTGTAATGTTTCAATACAATATGCTCCAATTGGCCAATCATCTTTATCTAAAAAGACAAAAGTTTACCATGCTGACCAACAGGATAATCATTGTTTGCATATTGTTTTAGACTCAATAGAACAAGGTAAGCGATATGCCTATGAAATATTCGTCAATGAACAAAAATTGCAGATTTCATATCCTCTCGAGTGTAGCGCACCACCGCTTTGGCAATGGAGAACAGATCCGCCTACATTTAAGGTTGCCTTGGGGAGCTGTTTTTATGTTAATGAAACACCATTTGATAGACCTGGTAAACCATATGGCGGTGAACTAGGGATACTAAACAGCATTCTCAACAAAAAACCCGACTTAATGGTTTGGCTTGGTGATAATGTCTACTTAAGAGAAGTTGATTGGACCTCAAAACTGGGTATACTCAGAAGATATGAACATACTCGTTCTATTCCTGAACTACAACCTCTTCTTGGATCAGTGCATCATTATGCAATTTGGGATGATCATGATTTTGGACCAAATGATTCGGATAGAGGATATGTGTTAAAACAGGAAGCAAGAGACATATTTAAACAATTCTGGGGTAATCCAACATATGGAAATGCCAAGCAAGAGGGAATCTATACCACATTCCAATGGGGTGATGTACAATTCTTTTTACTCGACAATCGATTTTTCCGTTCTCCTAACAAACGAATCACCGGCGAAAGAACAATTTTGGGTGAGGAACAAAAACAATGGTTGATTGATAATCTAGTTTCAAGTACAGCTTCATTCAAAGTGATTGCAATGGGTGGACAATTTATCAATCCACTTGCGCGTTTTGAAAATTATGCAACCTATAAACAAGAAAGAGAAGAATTGATAGAATTGATTGCTAAAGAACAAGTACAGGGTGTATTTTTTGTTTCAGGTGACAGACACTATTCTGAATTGAGTGAATTGCCTTCTAGTTCAAGTGGAATATCTTATCCATTAGTAGACTTCACTTGCTCACCATTAACCTCCGGAACATTCTCAACAGCTACCGAGCAAGATAAAAATCCGTTGAGTATTCCAAAAACTGCAACATATGTTCATAACTTTGGCATGCTTGAATTCGGAGGATTATCAAAAGATCGATTTGTTTCTTTTGTCATGTATGATAACATGGGTAATGAATTATGGAGAATCAAACGATTGGCTGAAGAGTTAGGAGTCAAAAAAAAATAATGAACTATAAGTGTAATATTGTCAAGTAGTTTCTGAAAATAACAACACTGTGGTAAATTATTGGTGTTACATTTTACATAATTGTGTGTCACTGATGCTGAACTTCACCACGTCCAGAACATCTTGATGAAAGAAATCCTCTCTCGCTTGTTACTTGCACTGATTACTCTGCTATACATGCATGTGCAAGAACTTCAAGCTCAGCATGAAAAGCATATCATTATTGACTCTTCCAATAATACAATCTTGGATGAGGCCTATTTTTATCTTCCGCTTCCCATTTCGCAAAAGAAAAAAGAAATTCAAACACTTCGAGAATATGTGCTCGAAAGGGTTAAGCCAAGAACTTCCTCTGATATTGATGCTTTTGCAGATATTCTTTCTTGGGTTCATACAAGATGGAAACATGATGGGTCTATGAGCCCGAATACAATGTCATCTATAGAAATATTGCAAGCGGCTGAATCGGGTAGATCTTTTAGTTGTATAGAGTATTCAAGAGTTTTTACAGACATTCTTCATAGTCTTGGATATATCTGCCGAATCATTGGAGTCACGAATGCAGATATAGCATATGGAGGTATGGGTGTAAGTCATACACTCTGCGAAGCATGGTCGAGTGATCTGAATAAATGGATTATGATTGATCCACAGTTTGGATATCTACTTCAAAAAAAAGGGGAATATATAAACTATTATGAGTTATATCAGGCACTAACAAGTAAATCTCAACATCAAATTGATATCATAGCTCATGAAGAAACTGCATTGGGTAAGAAAGTTAATGATAGATTGAAAGAAACATATATTGACTTCATCAAACGATATAATGCATACTTGATGTTTGATATGAAAATCAATGCGAAAGATGTGATGTATGTACTCCCTTTATCAATGAAAGGTCAATTTCTCACAAGTCAGGGGGGAAACTCGAAACCACTCATTTTTCTAACTGATGAAAAAGATGCATACTTCAATGTAAATAGAAGTCATCTATTATTTGATTTCAATATTCCTTCTGGAGATGTAGCATCAATCGTGGCTGGTGATTCAGTTAAATCTCAAGAAGATTTTCATGAACAAATGTCCAATCATTTGGCTATACCTGATTTTACAGTATATCTAACGAATAATAGTCCGTGGTTTTCTCATTATGAAATGAAATTAAATAGTGAGGATTCTTGGAAAAAAATCACAGGAAGTTCTCTGCAAGTATTATTGCGTGATGGAAAGAATATGATTCAACTTCGATCAGTTAATCAAACTGGAAGAACTGGAGTTATTACAACGATGCACATTCGCTATCAATAAGCAAGCGCAAAAAAGACAGTAGCAATTGTGATGATTGCAAGCACTGTCATTCTTAATCTGAATGAAGTAATGAATGGAAGCGATACAAATGCAATCAGGGCGAAGATAATGACAGTTAGTCCGCCATCTGCAGGCAGTGTTTGTACAATACCATGCAATGGTTGAAAAAACCAAGCAGGTGAGATAGAAATAATGGTAGGGCTTAGGGCATCAGAGGGTGAATGTAGGGTTGGCTCGAGGGATGATATCAAACCGGAAACAATGATTAAAATCAACAATCCATATCCATAACGATTATATGTTTTATCAAGGTGAATCTTAGTTATTTGATAAACAAACCTAAACAGGCAAATAATCAAAAATGGTATAATCAAAGCATGTATAGAAAAAACTTTTGAAATACTATCGCCATGCACTCCTATCTTGGGAAACAAATCATTCATTCCAAAGGATTTCAAGCTTTGTTCTATAAAACCATGTACAATCGCATAAGAAGTTGATGAGAATTGATCCCAAGGTAGTATGTAGCCAGTCCAAGCCCCAAGAGTAAAACAAGTTGCAATGAGAATGAAGATGAACCACATGCCTTTCATCCATTGAGTATGTTTTATATGAAGAATGAACATCATCATAATTGATAATATCGTCAACAATAAGACATGAGTATTGATACGATGAATCATTCGAATTGTATTCAATGCAATTGATGCTTCAATTTTCTTGACACTAATATATGATACAGCCGGTATTAACTGACTTGACGTTGCTTCTCGAACAATCAATTCCCCTGGTAAAGCTAGTGTATCTCCCTCAGCATCTAACATCACTTTTGATGCTATTTCCACTGTTGCAGGTTTGCCGGATTCATTTATAAATGGACTGGATGAAGGTATAAAATGTAAACTGAGTAAAAGTCCGGTTAATACTTGGAGGATAATGGAAAAGATAAAGACCGTCAACATGCGATGAAAGAAATTCGACTGCAAAATGGGCAAAACAGTTTCTCGAGCTTCATTACTCCACTGATGTTTGAATGCTGTTTGTAAGGATTGTAAGCGTATGTACAATGGAGATGGCATAAGTTACACTTTTGCATAGTCAATTGCATTCAAAGGCCAAGGATCAATTGATCGTAATGTTGGTAAAATGTCTTCAATTGAATGGACCACATTCCACATATGTAAATGTTCGGGTCGCATGAATTGCTCGTCAACTGTCTTCTTGAGCATTGCAATCAATTCATCGTAGAATCCATCAATATTCGCAATAACAATTGGTTGATGCGCAAGACCAAGTCTCTTCCAAGTGATGGCCTCTAATAATTCTTCTAAGGTTCCACAACCACCTGGGAGAGCAACAATGCCATCCGACTTTTTAATCATCTGAGATTTTCTTGTATGCATGTCTTCTACTTCTTCAAGAACGGAAATTTCTCTATGCCCCCATTCCAAGTTTTGCATGAATTTCGGGATAATACCATGCACATGACCTTTTTCTGAAATTGCACCATCTGCCAATTTACCCATGAGCCCGGTGCTACCACCACCATACACTATGTCAATTCCTTCTTTGGCTAAGATTGTCCCCAATGTATAAGCAGAATCCAAAAAAATGGACTTGCAATGGTTACTTGAAGCACAATACACACAAACAGTTTTGATAGGTGACATCCGGATTCTCATTTTGACTGTAACTTTTGACAAATATACAGCGTTCTTTACACAGATTGTCAGGTTTTCGCAACAATTTGTCAGACTGTATAATTTTCACAATGGCAAAATAACTAAAATTCACTCATAAAGTTTACATAACATTCCTTGGGCACATTTTTTGCTTTCTTAGAGGAAGAAATGTGAAGCCGTATCGTAAAATTCACTGAATACCCCATTTTTACCAAACATGATATTGGATAAAGTGCTATATTCCAATAACTGAAAAATACAAAATATGAAAACACATTTACTCGCATATATCATCACGGCACTTGCCTTGTTTTCTGGCTATGAATCTTCTGTTGCAGCAGGTAATGGAAAGCAAAGTCAGGCTAAGATTGCAGCAAATTACTCAAAAAGAATAATGACCGGTGGCATGTTCCTTCCCGGTAGAGATTCTGCATCGAATGCTGTAAGAAGAGCAATCATTGATACATCAAAGAACAATCGCATTATTGGAATCCGTGAAAGTTCAGGCGGCATTTACCAATTAGAACTTGATATAGCAGATAATCAGCAAAATCTCTCTATTGGAATATTCAATTTGCTTGGTAAAAAGGTGATTGATGTTCATCAAGGTGGAGAATTCGCAGGTAGATCGAAAATGTTTGATGTCAATGTGCAGGGTATTCCAAATGGAATTTACATGTGCATTGTACAAGGCGATAATTTCCGACTGGCCGAGAAGTTTTATGTTTCTCGGTGATCATAATTGATAACATTACAAAAACCGTTCATCTGTGACGGTTTTTTTTATGTCTGCACTTTTTTACTATTTCACATTGGCATGCAACATCTTCTGAATCATAAAGTACCACTTCTACTTGCATTGTGCTGTATTCCTTTGCAGCACGTTTTTGCATCAAACGGAAACGATTCAGTTATTCCGCAAACATTTCTCTGGATTGTGCTGACTATGATTGCAGCTCGACTTGGAGGAATAGTTGAAAAGATTGGTCAACCGGCGGTACTTGGAGAACTTATCGCTGGTGCAATTCTTGGGAACATGATATTGTTCAATATCATGTGGTTCGAGGGTATGAAAAGCAATGAATATCTGCATTTCTTGGCTGAGTTAGGAATTGTCATATTGCTTTTTCAAGTGGGCTTAGAATCTAATGTACAAGAGATGAAGAAAGTTGGAATTAAAGCACTTCTTGTTGCAACCATGGGTGTTCTGTTCCCATTTGTTCTTGGTACTTATCTAATTGGCCCACTGTTAATGCCAGGTTTATCCCATAATGCATATATTTTTCTTGGTGCAACATTATCTGCTACCTCTGTCGGAATAACTGCAAGGGTATTCAAAGACTTTTCGATTCTTCAAACAAGAGAATCAAGAATTGTATTGGGGGCAGCCGTCATTGATGATATCATGGGACTCATTTTATTGGCAATAGTAAGTTCCATTGTAAAAACTGGATTTTTTTCCATTACCCATATTCTTCAAACCATTGCTTTGTCCATATTACTTTTGGCTGGTGGAACGATTATCGGTGGAATGATTGCAAAGCCTCTTAGCAAATGGCTGTCAATAGTCAATCCTGGTTTATCCATGAAGCTTGGTTTTGCGCTTTCAATTGGATTTGTGTTCGCTTATATCGCACACTTGATTGGACTTGCACCTATTGTTGGAGCATTCACCGCAGGCTTAATGTTAGATTCAGTGCATTTTAAACATTTTGAAGAACCCGAATATGTTTCTGAATTAAAGCATGCCGTACGCAATGCAGACCCACAAATACAGCAACAAGTACAAAACCTATCACAAGTACAACAGGCCAAACATATTGAGCATATAGTAGAACCAATTGGACATTTTTTATCTCCAATTTTCTTTGTCATGACAGGTTTGGCAGTAGATGCATCGGTCTTTATGAATCCACAAATGCTTCTTACTGCATTCGCATTGACGTTGGTAGCAATTCTTGGTAAACTAGCTTCTGGATTTTTTGCAGGCAGAGGGGTTAATCATTGGTTGATTGGATGGGGTATGGTTCCTCGTGGTGAAGTGGGTCTCATATTTGCATCTGTGGGAAGAGCGCTGGGAGTAGTTGATACGATGGAGTATTCGGTTATTGTAGTGGTCATCATGTTGACGACATTTGTAACTCCCCCAATTCTTGGTTCACTGGTCAAGAAAACTTCCCATTCATGATTCATCGGATCCATTTCTATTTAAAATTGATTTCAAGAATTCTCCCATCTGTTGATCCACATTCATTGGTATGCCATCTTTATTGACATCATATCCGGCATTCCTTTTTTTAAGCTCTTCTTGTCCTTTCGTAATGTGTTTATGTACCTGCATGAATTCTTTCAGGAGAAATTGTTCGATTGCATACAGTTGAGATAAAACAGTCCCCAATTCTTTTTCTGTCAAATTCTCGAAAGATGTTTGATTGATATGAGCATTTTTCAAAGTATCAACAAGAATACTAATCATCTTTGCTGATGGATCGCGCAATTCAATATTATTTACAAGCAATAATTGCTCTTCATCTTTTAGAATCCCCAGTGCTTTTAAAAGGGTATGTAATTCTTCTTTGTTTACTTTGTATTCAATCATGATAGTATCCCATAAAACAAGTCAAAATGCTTTGACGAACAAGCAACATTTTACTTGTTTTTTGATTTCATTAAGGCTTCTATTGCTTGGGTGGTTCTTGGTAAAGACTCAGAAAGATTTATTGGTCCATTTGAATCAATAAGGATGTCATCTTCTATTCTGATGCCAATATTCCACCAACGCTGATCACATGGACTTCCTGGAGGTATATACAAGCCAGGTTCAACAGTGATGATTGATCCATGCTTCAATGTACCCATAGTACCGGGATCATGGACATCAAGACCCAAGTAATGCGATGTTCCATGCATGAAATACCACTTCAATTGCTCCTCTTTTTCTATAAGCCCAATCTCAATCATCCTTTTGAGTAGTACTTTTTTTGCTGCATTATGAGGAGCACGAAATGTATTCCCAACTTTTGCTTCAGCAATTGCTGAATCAGCAGCTTCGAGTACAATGTCATAGAGTTTTTTTTGATCGGCAGTAAATGATCCATTCACCGGAAATGTTCTTGTTATGTCTGCAGTATAATTTTGATATTCAGCTCCGCAATCCGCCAAGACCAAATCGCCATTCATTGTTGCTTTCCGATTACTTGTATAATGGAGAATGCAGGTATTATATCCTGATCCCATGATGGAGGAATATCCTATGTCTTCTGCACCGCCTTTTTTAAAGGCGAATTCCATCAATGCTTCAAGTTCATATTCTGTGATACCAGGATGACTTTCCTTCATTGCCGATACATGACCTTCAATGCTTATGTCAATAGCCTTTTTCATGAGTGTGATTTCATCAGCATCTTTCACTTCTCGAAGAGCATTCAATGTAGGTAGTGTAGTTTTGACATATAGTTCAGGGAATGTGCTTTGTATATCATTTTTAATGATTGTTTCTACGGAGAGAGGTTTATCTGCAAGAGGAATTGGAATGGATGAAGTAGGTAAACCAGTGAAGAATACGGTATCAATCCCACTTAAATGTTTCATCATGAAAGTGCGTAACTCAGCATAAGGTAGAATGCGCTCTATGAGTAATATACGCGCTTCGTCCAATCCCATCAATGCTCCTTCCCATGCTTCTTTTTCGGTACTCCTAGGCTGAACGAATAAAAACTCATGAGAAATTTGGCCCTCATATTCAATTCCACCTGGTGCAATAATTAAAGCAGATTTTGCATAAGGCATACCTGTCAGATACAGAAAATTGCTGTTTTGTCTATATGGATGATCTACATCATTTTGTCGATTGCGACTATCAGCAGAAAGAGATACTATCATAGATTTTGCACTATGAGTATTTTTCAAAGAAGTTCTTCGTTCCTTGAAGCGTTGGAAAGGAATACCATTTTTATATGGGTACTCATATGTATATGTGATACCGGGAGGTTGCGCCTCAATAATGAAGGAGCTAGTGAATGTGAGAATAATTAGAAGAAATTGCAATATGATTTGAATTGAATGATGCATGATTGGTTAACATAGCCTTGTGTCATTAAAAATATCAATCACTTTACTCATGATAAAAGTTCTTAACATCACAGTCAAGAGTTCAAGAATGTGTCTATCCTGATCAATCAAGGGAGTAAAATGTCAATTGTAAATTATCAAAAAAGCAAGCAAAATGGCATGAAAACGCAAAAGAAGCTCAAACTCCCTTGTATGTGTTTGATACTGTTGAAAATTACGGTAAATTTGTAAAGCAGCATTAACCCAATCCCAAGAGGGCTTTAAGAACCATGAATACAGATAGAAAAAAGGAGATTAGAGTTGGAATTGTAGCTCTCCTCTCTCTCATTGTTCTCATTGCAGGGATTACAATCGGTAAAGGACTGATTGTTGGCGTGGCCCAAACCACATTGTCATTTACATTCCCGTCTTCCGGCGGGATTGAAATAGGGGCTCCCATTTTTATAAATGGAGTGAAACGTGGATCGGTCATTTCCATTGATAATATTACTGATGGTGTTTCAATCATAGGTTCCATCGATGAAATACGTGATATTCATCCTGATGCAGAAGCTCGTATTAGCATGCTCGAAATTACGGGTGGTAAAAAGATTGATATCACACCTGGAATTGCTTCCGGGATAATCAATAATTCGAAGCCAATTGACGGAACAATTTCTGCAGATGCAACCGAGCTTATCGGAATGATGGGAGATTTGGGAACGGATGCCAAAGTCACTGTGAAGAGATTGGATACCGTACTGACTCAAGCAAATGCACTGCTCTCTGATGGTGTGGTTGTAAAGCAATTACGAAATACAATCAAAAATGCTGATGAATTGATGACGACATTGAATTCTCTAATGGGTGACAATAAAGAGAATATGCGGAAACTCATTCGCGATCTCAGTGATCTTGCAAAAGATGCAAAAGATGCCGTTTCAACAAATGAACCCAAGATGAGGTCAATACTTTCCAAACTCGATTCTTTGGCAGGAAGTGGTCAGCGCTTAATGGCAAAAACGGACACTGCACTTGCTGGCGTAACTGATTTGACGGTGGAAACAAAAGGCATGATGAAAGACATCAAAACAAATGGAAGTTTCATCAATAAACTTCTCTATGATAAAACTACTTCAGCATCCATTGATACCACATTGCAAAGAGTCAATGAACTCTTGCTCAATATACATCAACATGGCTTGAATGCAAATATTCGTTTGGGGACGAGACCCTAATTTTTCAAGGTTTCACAATTAGAAATTTTTCACATGGAACAATCGCAACAGATGCTCGGAGAACAGGTGATAGCCGAGTCATCTGCTCGTACACTTCTGAACAAAGCGCTTGATCTCAAGGGAAAAGCATCATTCGAAGAAGCATATGTAGTAGCACAAGAAGCATTAGAAATGGCATTGACTTCAGACAATCAAATGCTGATTGCTGAAATCTATTCGCTTTTGGGGTCATTGAGTAATGAACTTGCTTTGTTCAGACAATCAATTGAATTCATCAGAAAAAGCGGTAGCATCTATGAAAAAAAAGGGATGATGAAGGAAACTGCAGAGCTATGCAATAAACTGGGTGTATCCTATGCTTCCAATAGCGACTATACGAAAGCCATTGATTATCACTTGAAAGCATTAGGGATTTCTGAAGAACAAGAAAATAAACATGAAACAGCTTTGAGCTATATGCATATCGGAAATGCATATAGCCAAATGCTTGAATATTCTTCTGCTTTGGATTATCAACAAACTGCATTGTCATTGGCTGAAGAAATTAATGATCGACATCTGATTGGGAGAATTCTCTGCAATCTAGGGGTAAGTCATAGTAATCTCGGGAATAATGAACAGGGTCTTGATTTCATCTTGCAATCCATCGAGATATTTAAAGAACTTGATGATAAGCGCTTGCTTGCACTTTTGCTTGCTAATCTTGCTCACATGTACATGCAATTGAAAGACTTTGAACAAGCACTTCAGTATTCTCAACAAAGTCTGACTCTTTCTGAAGAAATGCATCATATTTCTTTGTTGATACAAAACTTTAATAATCTTGGTATTATTTACAGTGAGCCGGAATCTTCATTCCGAGATATTGAAAAGGCTAAACAGTATTTGCATAAAGCACTCGAGATTGCAACAGAGCATGACATGAAAGAAAAGCTCATGTATATTCACAAAGACTTAAGTTCAATGTGGGAATATGCTAGTGAATACAAGAAGAGTCTAGAGCATTTCAAACTTCACGTTGAAATAGAAAATGCTTTGCTCAATGCTGATGTAAAAAAGCAAGTACAAGAGCTTGAAACCGAACGAGTAAAATTACTTCAAGAAAAAGAATTCGAAGAAGAACGAATTGCAGCCGCGGAAAGAACTGCAATTTTGGAAAATATTCTCCCACCTGCAGTTATTGCAAGATTGCTTCAGGGCGAAAAGAAAGTACTTGATAAATTTACTTCGGTATGTGTGCTTTTTCTTGACATTGCAAGTTTTACCGAAATCTCAGAAGGATTGGAGCCGGAAGAATTGCTTGATTTGATGGATTCGATCTTCACTGAGTTTGATGATATTTCAAATCGTTATGGACTAGAAAAAATCAAAACCATCGGTGATGCTTACATGGCTGTATGTGGTGCGCACGTGAAAGTTGAACATCATGCATTAAAGACAATTTATGCAGCTCTTGAAATGATGAATATTCACAGAGAAATCACCATTGCAGGAGAAAAGAAACGCATGAGCTTCAGGGTCGGGCTTCATTGCGGTAATGTTGTGGGTGGAATCATCGGAGAAAATAAATATTCTTATGATTTATGGGGAGATGCTGTTAATACCGCCAGTAGAATGGAGACCTATTCCGAACCGGGGCATGTCCATGCGAGTACAGAGTTCATTGAAGTGGCAAAAAAACAAATGGAATCACTCAATGAATTACCTATTCCATTTGTCATCACAAAAAGGGAGCCATTGCAAATAAAGGGGAAAGGAATCATGCAAACTTATTTCATTGATCCTGCTTGACCGATTGATTCAATCATCACACTCGAATCACCAAGAATACGATATTGAATTCTCCATTCTTGTATTGCTAATTCATACAAATCATCTTGAATATGTTTGATTCTTCTATAGGGATGAGGTCTTGGAGAATCGCGTAACAGTTGCTTAGCATGAATAATGAGTTCATTTATTTCAGGATGATCAATAATCTTATTGACTGCCTCTGAAATTTGCACTGTTGTTTCTTCAAACTTCAATGCATCAATCCAACCTGCATATGCATCTTGATGACTATCCGCATAGGGGATATAGGGTTTGATGTCATAGATCGGCGTTTCATCCAATAAGTCAGTTCCTTTTACTGAGATGGTGAGTCCTTCTACTTGTTCCAATTGCACAACTGATAATCCAAGCGGATTTGGACGATATGGCGATCTCGTTGCAAAGACCCCTCTTTTTGCATCGCCTCTTGGAGGTAAAACCATTGGCTTCCACCCTTCAGCACGATGGAATCCATAAATAATCCAGATATGAGAAAATCCATCCAGATCCTGAACAGCCTGCTCAAAATTATGTCCTTTCTCAAGTACGATGGTGCCATCTACGCCAAGCCGTGCGTCCGGCTGACGCGGCGCTCTATGTTTTGCATCCGTTGAGCCATGGAAATATCCAATGGGCTTAAGGAGCATATGATTATCTTGCATAGAATATCAATAATTAATCGGAATAATCGTTAGAGCAACCGGTTTCGATTCAATCCGGAGAAGTACCATGCCAATTTATGAATATCAATGCCGTAAATGCGGAAAAAACTTTGAATTACTACAATCTATTTCATCAGAACCGCTCACTGTTTGTCCTGAAGAATATTGCGATCAGGAGGACAAAGCAACTGGGGAAGTGTTTCGTAAAATTAGCGGTGGATCAGGCCTTGTCTTTAATGGTACGGGTTTTTATCTAACCGATTATGTAAAAAAAGGAGATTCCTCCGAATCTTGACTCATCAATTGCCTTCTATAGAACGACATATACCCCTAGGATATATGTCGTTTTTTTATCCACCATCCTTCAGAATACCTCCCTCAAGCCGTAATTTTGCAGTATTACAGAGATTTGATTCAATATTCAGGTAATAGGTCATGAATATCAAGCGAATAATTCTTCATTCCATTTTGTTATGTACTGCAATCATTATTGCCTCATGTGGTGGTGGTGAGCAACAATCAGGCGGGGCATTACAAGAAATCAAAGGGGGGAAATTCAGAGGTGGAATATATAGAGCCAATGAAATGGCTGAACTTCGTTCGCTCGATCCAGTTGGTGTGAATGATGCAACTTCACATCACATTGCCGATCAAATTTATGAGACCTTGCTGACCTATGATGGTGAATTGAGATTGCAACCTGAACTCGCGGAATCTTGGGAAGTATCTCCCGATGGTATGTCATATACCTATAAACTTAGAAAAGGCGTCATGTTCCATGATGATCCATGCTTCAAAAATGGCAAGGGAAGAGAAATGACCGCTGAGGATGTTGTGTATTCATTCACTAGAATTTGTGATGCAAGAACCAGAACATTGGGAGCAGAATATTTCAAGGAAAAAGTTCGAGGAGCAAAAGAATATTATGATGCATCAATCGATGCACAAGCAAATAGTGCTCCGATAAAAGTGGCTTCTATTCCCGGTTTTGTTGCCGTAGACAAATATACGTTTCGTATTGATCTTGTCAAACCTTTTGCACCTTTTGAATTTTATGTCACCCTTGGTGTAACGCTCATTCATCCGAAAGAAGCAGTGGAGCACTATGGCAAAGACTTCTTTCAACATCCTGTTGGAACAGGACCATTCAAATTTGTTTCTTGGTCTCCGGAAAAAGAATGTTTGCTTACTCGCAATACGAAGTATTGGGCTACAGATAAAGATGGCAATCAATTGCCATATCTCGATGGCATTACATTCAGTTTCATGAAAGATGTCACAAATCAGTTCGTTGCCTGTAAAAATGGAAATCTTGAAGAAAGCTATCGTATTCCAAGTGAATTTTTTGAAGATGTGGTAGATCAAAACAAAAACATTAAAAGTGAATATGCCAACTATCAAGTGCTTCATATTCCCGCACTATCAACGCAATATTATGGCATGCTTTATAGCGGAAAAGTTTTTAGCAATGTAAATCTTCGCAAAGCTCTGAATATGGGCATTGACAGAGCGCAAATCAGAAAGTTTGTTCTGAAATCTCAGTCATATGCACCGGGTATTCATGGTCTTGTTCCACCTAAAATGGTTGACTATAATGGCGATATAATCAAAGGGTATGATATAGATCTCGTGCAAGCTCGAGCTCTCCTTGCTCAGGCGGGATATCCCGGTGGGAAAGGTTTAGAAATCACATTGCAGCTCAATAATGGTGGGGGTAGAAATCTTCAATTGGCAGAAGCCATTCAATCACAATTGAAAAAGAATCTCGGCATTGAAGTGAAATTGAAGCAGGTAGAATTTGCGAGACATCTCGATGAAGTTGATGCAGGCAAAGTAGAATTCTTCCGACTCGGTTGGATTGCAGATTATCCGGATCCTGAATCATTCCTTAATCTCATGTATGGTAAATTGGTACCAAGCAATCCCAATCAGCCAAGTCCGATCAATCATACCAGATATAAGAATCCTGCATTTGATCAATTATTCGAGAAAGCTTTGTCCGAAACAGACAGGTTGAAACGCATGGAACTCTATCGCAAAGCTGAACAAATAGCAATGAATGATGCACCAATGATGATTCTTCAATATGATGAAGATTGGCGTCTTGTTCAGAAATATGTCGAGGGCTATGTGACGAATGCCATGGATAAACGCATGTATAAATTTGTTTGGTTCAATCAGGCAAAGATGCAATGATGCATGATGGACAATTGATTGAAATTCATCCTGAGCCAATCCCCAAGTCGATTCTCAATATTCAAAAAAGAGCATTGAGTGAGGAAGAATTTGTATCCTTTTCTTCAGTACAGCTCTTTCGTATCATCTATCATCATCAAGGATTGCGCATTGCGGGCTTTCTTGCCATACCACCGGCACAACCCAATACTTCAACATACCCTGCCATTATTTTCAATCGTGGCGGAACGGGTGAAAAAGGTGCTTTGACCGCTGAATCAGCTTCGATGTATGCTGTGACCTATGCGAGCTGGGGTTATGTTGTTGCGGCAAGTCAATATCGTGGCTGGGGCGGGAGCGAAGGTAAAGAAGAATGGGGAGGAAATGATGTACTGGATGCAGCGGCATTATTACCACTATTGAAATCACTTCCTTATGTCGATCATGATCGCATTGGTCTCATCGGTGGAAGTCGTGGTGGAATGATGGCACTCATGATGCTTCGAACTATGCATGATTTTCGAGCGGCTGTTACCATAGGAGCTCCAACCACTTTTGATTCCATTCCAAAAGATTCCTATATCTACAAAACATTTGCAATGTTTCAAGACGAACAATCCGAAAGAACAGATGAAGAATTAAAGCGATCTTCGGAATATTTTTGCACCGATTTGTGCAAGACTACTCCATTGCTTGTTTTACATGGAACAGGGGATAAAAGGGTCGATCCAATGCACTCCTACAGACTCGGAATGGCACTCCAAAAAGCACGTCATCCCTATAAGCTGATCATGTATGAAAATGCCGATCATATACTTGCCGGAAGGCGAATGGAAAGTAATCTTGAGATCAGATCTTGGATGGATGCGTATGTCCTTAAAAAACAAGCACTTCCGAAGGTTGGGCCGCATGGAGCATAAGACAATTTTCAGTGAAAATCTTTCATGAAAATTGTGTATTTTTACAAGTCCAAAAAGTGACATAAAAACCTATCAACTCGCATTGCAGCGCGGGTGTGAATTTCTTCACAAAACCTATCAAAAACAATGGCTGAATCACAAGAAGAACAGAATCTTAATAGTAAAGGAAAACAGTATTCTGAAGATAGCATCAAGGTGCTCGAAGGGCTTGAGGCGGTACGCATGCGCCCGGCGATGTATATTGGCGATATTGGTGATCGCGGTTTGCATCATTTGATTCAGGAAGTTGTTGACAATTCGATTGACGAAGCACTTGCAGGGTTTTGTAAAAAAATCATCGTCACACTTCATAGCGATGGTTCTTGCTCTGTGCAAGATGATGGTCGCGGCATTCCTACAGGACCCCATCCTGTAAAGAAAATCTCGACACTTGAAGTTGTTTTATGCACGCTTCATGCCGGCGGGAAATTCGACAAAGGAAGTTATAAAGTTTCCGGTGGTTTGCATGGTGTTGGTGTCTCCTGCGTGAATGCACTTTCAACAAAACTCGAAGCAATCGTCAAGAGAGAAGGAAAAATCTTCAAACAAGAATATTCTCGCGGGAATCCGGTAAGTGGTGTCGAAGAAATCGGCAAGGTAAAAGAAACCGGAACGATGATTCGCTTTTATCCCGATGATACCATCTTCAAAACCGTTGAATTCAGAGCTTCACGCGTTGCAGAGCGTTTGCGTGAATTGGCATTTTTGAATCCGGAAGTAAGTTTGACGCTTGTCGATGAAGCAAATAATACAACAGAAGAATATCATTATCCGGGTGGACTTTCAGAATTTGTTCGCCATGTTGATTCTCATCTCACTGCAGTGACAGACACGGTGACTATCTCCGGTTCCGGAAAGAGTGATGTCGGTGCTGATACCATTGTTGATGTATGTTTTGAATACAATGATTCCTATAGCGAAACATTGCTTTCTTATGTGAACAATATCAATACGGTTGAAGGTGGCACGCATGTTTCGGGATTTCGCTCGGCTCTTACGCGTACAATCAATTCCTATGCAACATCAAATAATCTGAGCAAAACTGCGCTGACCGGTGAAGATTTTCGTGAAGGATTGACTGCAATCATCAGTGTAAAAGTTGCAGAGCCGCAATTTGAAGGTCAGACAAAAACCAAATTGGGTAATGGTGATGTTGAAGGTATTGTTCGCCAAGTGGTGAATGAAAGTCTATCCGTATTTCTTGATGCAAATCCAAAACTTGCCAAGAAAATTATCGAAAAAGCAACGCTTGCTGCTGAGGCTCGACTTGCCGCAAAGAAATCTCGCGAACTTGTACGCAGACAAAATGCTCTTGAAAGTTCTGCGCTCCCCGGTAAATTGGCGGATTGTTCACTTCGCACTGCCGAAGACACAGAAATCTATTTAGTTGAGGGTGATTCTGCGGGTGGTTCTGCAAAGCAGGGAAGAGATCGTCGCTTCCAAGCGATTCTTCCACTTCGTGGTAAAATTTTGAATACGCATCGTGCACGCATTAATAAGATTTTGGACAATGAAGAAATCAGAACAATCATTGCAGCTTTGGGTGCCGGTTTCGGTGAAGATTTTGATGCAGAGAAAAGTCGTTATGGAAAAATCATTCTCATGGCTGATGCCGATGTGGATGGTTCACATATTCGTACCTTGCTCCTCACATTCTTCTTCCTCAATATGCGTGACTTGATAAACTCAGGAAGATTATTCATTGCTCAACCGCCACTCTATAAAGTGAAAAAAGGGAAGCAGGAATATTATGCCTATAATGATCAAGAGCGTGATGAAATCATCAAGCGTATCAGAAAAGACAAATCAGGCGCTGATGATGTAAATCCAGAAACAGTAGAAAGCACAACAGCTGATGGTATCAATATTCAGCGATTCAAAGGTCTTGGTGAAATGAATCCTGATCAATTGTGGTCCACAACCATGAATCCTGATACACGCACATTACTCCAAGTGAGCATTGAAAATGCAGCAGAAGCAGCATTGGTATTCGATACATTGATGGGCGATAAAGTAGAACCACGCAGAGAATTCATCGAAAAGAATGCGCAGTATGTGAAGAATCTTGATGTGTGATTTGAATACTTGAAGAATTTTAAGGACATCTCAGTGTTGGGATGTCCTTTTTTGTTGAATGAGCTTGCTTCGCTCTAATTCTTTTTTCAGATATGTCCCCGTGATGCTTTTTTTATGTTTTGCAATCATCTCGGGCGTGCCTACAGCAACTATATCTCCGCCACCAGCACCACCGAGAGGACCCAGATCAATTACCCAATCTGCACATTTCACCATGTCGAGATTATGTTCAATGACAATGACTGTATTGCCCTTTTCAACAAGCTTATTGATAATGCGAACAAGATGTGTGATATCTTGAAAATGCAAACCGGTTGTTGGTTCATCAAGGAGGTATAATGTTTTTCCGGTTGATACTTTTGATAACTCAGTTGCAAGTTTGACGCGCTGTGCTTCGCCACCGGATAATGTAGGTGCTTGTTGGCCTAGCGTGATATAACCGAGTCCAACATCATAGATGGCTTGTAATTTTCTTTTGATCGAAGATAGTTCACTGAAAAAGTCCAATGATTCCTCAATTGTCATTGCAAGTACATCGGCAATTGTTTTACCTTTATATTTCACTTGCAAAGTTTCATTGTTATATCGTTTGCCACCACACATATCGCAATTGACATATACATCAGGCAAATAATTCATTTCAATCTTTTTCATTCCAGCACCTTCGCATTCTTCGCAGCGTCCACCTGGAACATTGAAGGAGAATCTCCCTTGTTTATAGCCACGAACTTTTGACTCAGGAAGTTGCGTAAAGAAATCACGAATCTGCGTGAATACACCGGTATATGTCACGGGATTACTTCTTGGCGTTCTACCAATCGGAGCTTGATCGATTTCAATTACTTTGTCAATATGCTCCAAGCCTTCAATCGAACCATAAGGCAGGGGTGAAATCAATGCATGATGAAAATGTCTCGAAAGAATTGGATACAATGTATCATTCATCAATGTGGATTTACCGCTGCCACTCATTCCCGTTATACATGTCCATGTCCCAAGTGGAATTGCAATATCTATCCCTTTGAGATTATGTCCAGTCGCATTTTTTAATGCAAGAACGTTCCCATTTCCTTTCCTTCTTTGATCAGGTACTTCAATATCATCTTGACCCGACAAATAACGAGCAGTGGATGAATCGGGAAATTTGAGTTCTTTTTTCTTTGTGTATACATTGATTTCATCGGGAGAACCTTGATAGACGATCTTGCCACCATGGACTCCTGCACCAGGACCAATATCAATCAAATGATCAGCTTGTTCAATCATTTCACGATCATGCTCAACGATCAGAACGGTATTCCCCAAATCGCGTAATTGTTTGAGTGAATTGATCAATTTTCCATTATCATGTTGATGAAGTCCAATACTTGGTTCATCCAATACATAGGTCACACCAACCAATTGCGAACCTATTTGTGAGGCAAGTCTTATGCGTTGTGATTCTCCTCCGGAAAGTGTCCGAGAAGATCTATCCAAAGAAAGATAATCCAAACCTACATTCAGCAAGAATTCCATGCGTGAGATGATTTCTTTGAGAATCACGGAAGCGATCATCATTTCTCGCTTAGATAATTTCTTTGCAAGTGATTGCATATAGGCAATCCCTTGTGTTATATCAAGCTTTGTGATTTCCGAAATAGAAGCACCTTGTATTTTTACTGCGAGTGAGGTATTCTTTAGTCTGCCTCCATTACATGTATCACATTCTACTTCACTCATCACTTGCTCCAATTTTTGCCTAATTTCTGATGAGGAAGTTTGATGATACATTTCGCGATAATGGGGAATGATGCCGGAGAATCGAATGTGAGCTTTGAACATCGATCTCGTACCCGGGACTTGTATCTCCACGGTGTCACGACTACCATTCAATATGATGGATTTTATATTCTTCGGCAAATCTTCATAAGGCATAGTAAGATCAAATCGCAATTGCTTTGATAATTGAATGATTTGATCCCATAATTGCGTTTTTCTCTTTTTTCCCAAAGGCCCAATAGCACCTTCAGCTAGTGATAGCTTAGGATTTGGAATCAGTAAATCTTCTGAAAAATCACTTACGATTCCGAGACCTTCGCAATCTTCACATGCACCGAATGGGGAATTGAAAGAAAAAGCATTGGGAGCAAGTGTGTCATACCCTGTTCCACATTGCGGACAAGTATTCAATGTCGAATACAATGATTCCGTCCATGTACCTGATTGTTCTTCCGAGAGAATCATAACGACTGATTCACCCAATTTCAATGCAATTTCTAGGGATTCGGTCATGCGAGAATCTGCATCCTTATTTATCATCAATCGATCAATGATGAGTTCGATTGAATGCGTTTGATATCGTGAAACTTGCATGCCCTCGGTGATATCCGTGATTTCACCATCGATGCGAACTCTTGTATAACCTTGTTTCCGAAATTGTTCGAAGAGTTCCTTATAATGCCCCTTTCGACCCTTCACCACCGGTGCAAGCACCATGATACGCATTCCCTCCGGTTTTGAAAGAAGCATATTCACTAATTGTTCCGTTGTTTGTTTCATCACGGGAACATTGCAATCAACGCAATGTTGAATACCGACCTTTGAAAAGAGCAAACGCAGATAATCATATACTTCCGTGACTGTTCCAACGGTAGAGCGAGGAGAATTTCCAATGGATTTTTGTTCAATTGAAATGGCTGGAGATAACCCTTCTATGCTATCGATATCAGGTTTTTTCATCATACCAAGGAATTGTCTGGCATAGGCAGATAAACATTCCACATATCTTCTTTGTCCCTCGGCATAAATGGTGTCAAATGCCAAAGAAGATTTACCCGATCCGGAAATACCGGTAATCACAACCAATTCATCACGAGGAATATCGCATGACACATTTCGTAAGTTGTGCTCTCTTGCACCACGAATAGCAATATGCGTGAGTTCTTCGGGGATTTCCGAAAATTGCTCTATTTCCAACTTTTTGCTTTTCGTCCGACTCATGAATGGGGTATTTTTCTGATTATGGAATGATAAGCCAACAAACCTTGTTAAGATGCGGTTCCTGTGGTTTACAAATGCGGTCAAATCCGTAATTTTGACAAAAATACATTGTTTTTTTACTACTCATCTCAGTTCCTATTTAATGAGCGATTCTTTGTCCACACAACAATCCAAACACCGCTTGATGGAAGATTCACTACTTGAGCTTGAATTTCCACAAGTACTTCAATTGATTGCTCAATCGGCATTGTCTGAATTAGGAAGAGAATTGATTCTCAATGCCCGTCCAATTGATGATATCGCATGGCTCACTGTGGAACATGATCGCATTGGAGAATTAAGAGATTTGTTGGTGAAAGGTGAAGTCCTTCCAACTGAGGGAATTTCGGATATACGCAATGCTGTCCATAAATCGATGATAGCTGGTAGTTTCTTGAATGCCTCTGAATTATTGGATGTATGTGAAGCCATGCGAGCTTGTCGATTACTCACTTCCTATTTCAAAAACAAAGCTGAATCATATCCAATTCTGGCACAATTTGCTGATGGTTTTTACGAGAATAGATTTCTAGAAAAGCATATTACCGATGCAATTGATGATACCGGTGCGATGCGGGATACTGCAAGCAAAGAACTTGCTCATATTCGAAGAGAAATTGTTGAAACATCATCTCGGCTTCGTTCAAGATTGAATAAACTACTTTCGAAAGTATCTGCCGAAGATTTGGTCACTGAAGAATTCATCACACAAAGAGAAGGAAGATTTGTACTTCCAATGCGTGCTTCAGAAAAACGCACGCTACCCGGAATCATCCATGGAGTGTCAAATACAGGTGCAACAGTATTTGTTGAGCCATCAGAAATTGTTGAAATGAATAATCAGCTTTCTTTGCTACTCGGCGAAGAACGCAGAGAAATGATTCGCATACTCACGATGCTGACTGCTGAAATAGCTTCTGAAGCAGCATTAATTCTTGGTTCCACAGATGTTCTTGGACATTTTGACGCACTCTTTGCAAAGGCCCGCTATGCACTCGACATGAATGGTATGAAGCCTGTAATTTCAGGAGATTCATCCATTGAATTGCGACATGTTTACCATCCATTGCTATTTGCAAGACAAGGGAATAAACCAATTCCTTTATCGATAGAATTTGGTTCGGGAATTCTTGGACATCTCATCTCGGGTCCGAATGCCGGAGGAAAAACAGTTGCTCTCAAAAGTATCGGACTCAATATTGCAATGGCATTGTCCGGAATATTCCCATTGGGGGAATGTCGCACAAGTCCAAAATCACTGTTCTGCGCAATAGGTGATCATCAATCCATCGAACATAATCTCAGCACATTTTCTTCACAGGTGATGCGACTCAAAGATATTGTCGATCATGCCGATGATACATCGTTAATCTTGATTGATGAGATTTGCTCCGGAACTGATCCGCAAGAGGGAAGTGCTCTTGCATCAGCAATCCTTGATCATTGCATCAAGCAAGAAGCAATGTTTATCGTCACAACACATCAATCTTCACTGAAGAGTTATGCGCTGAATCGAAAAGAATTACTCAATGCTTCAATGGAATTTGATCCTGTTCATCTTGTTCCTACTTATTCATTTCTTTCAGGCATACCCGGAAATAGTTATGCATTCGCACTTGCCAATTCCATCGGGATGTCCGCGACTGTCATGAATCAAGCCCGTGAATATTTGGGCGATAAACATTCAGAATTGGAACAGAGCATCGCTTCACTTCAAGCTTTTAGAGTTCAAGCAGAGGAATCTTTGAAGTCAGCACGCATGGAGCTCTCCAAAGCGCAAGCATTGCGTGAGGAATATGAGGTAAAAGCAACCGACATCAAAAAGAAAAAAGCGGAATATCTACATGCTGCTAGAGAAGAGGCAAAAGGGATTCTTGCATCAGCAAATGGATTGATTGAGCAGACAATCAAAGAGATTCGTGAGCAGCAAAAAGATGTAAGTGATATTCGTAAACAATATGATGCAGTGAAGCAGGAACTCACAAAGAACATACATCATGCAGAGCAAAAAGATAGATCCCAATCCAATGGATTTTCAATTGGTGATTCAGTCATCATTGGTGATAATATTCGTGATGTTGGTATCATCATTACACTTGATGAATCAAACGGTTCTGGAATAGTTGAATTCAATGGAATCAAATTCAAAACGCAATTATCACAATTACGACTTGCCAAAGGTTCGGAAAAAAGAAAAGCGCAGAAATCCATGTCCACAGTATTAAAACTCGATGCAAAAACCAGTATCGATCTTCGCGGTTTCCGGGCAGATGAAGCATGTAAAGATGTCGAGCGACTTCTCTCTGATGCTATTCTCGCAAATATCTCCATGGTTACCATCATTCATGGAAAAGGCACAGGAGCTTTGCGTAAAGCCATCCATGAACAATTGACCGGTCATCCCGGTGTGAGAACATTTCGAAATGGCACAATCCCAGAAGGTGGAGAAGGCGTCACTGTTGTGGAGATGCAATGAACGATCGCATCATTCTAGCTATAGAGAGTTCCTGTGATGAAACATCGGCTGCAGTCATTCAGAATGATACTGTGCTGAGTAATATCATTTCATCGCAAACAATCCATGAGCAATATGGTGGTGTCATTCCTGAACTTGCCTCGCGAGCCCATCTACAAGCTATTTCATTGATTATTGAAAAGGCAATGAACGAAGCTCAAAAGGAATTTGCCGATCTCACTTCCATTGCTGTCACAACAGAACCCGGTTTGGCAGGAGCATTGCTCGTTGGTTCTTCATTTGCAAAAGGTTTGGGATTGAAACTTGGTATTCCGGTGATTCCTGTGCATCACATTGAAGGACATATGTACAGCGGTATGCTTGAGCATCCGGAATGTACATTTCCTTTCATTGCATTGATTGTCAGTGGTGGACATACCAGTATTTTTCTCGTCAAAGAATTTGGTCAAGAAATCGTATTGGGTAGCACCAAAGATGATGCAGCAGGTGAGGCATTCGACAAAATAGGAAAGATGCTGGGTTTGGGCTATCCGGCAGGACCCCGCATTGATGCGCTCGCAAAAGAAGGAAATCCCAAAGCGTATCAATTTCCTCGAGCATTGATCCATGAATCGCATTATGATTTTAGTTTTAGCGGACTCAAAACATCCGTCAGATATTTCTTGCAGAGAGAATTTCCTGATGGGGTGCATGATGAATCCATTCTGCGAGATATCTGCGCATCTGTACAAGAAGCAATAATAGAAGTTTTGATACATAAACTCCTTCGTGCTTCCAAAGAATATCGTATCAAAAATATCATCGTTGCAGGTGGAGTTTCAGCGAATTCGCGACTTCGTTCTGCTTTGCAATCGGCTTCAGAAAAAAGACCAATCACGATCTTTCTTCCCAAGCTTTCCTATTGCATGGATAATGCCGCTATGATTGGATTTCTTGGATCATTAAAGCTGAAACATCTCGGTGAAGAAGCATTTCAATCTTTACAATTCACGGTTAATTCTCGAGCAATACGAACAACGAGGATATCATCATGAATCTTTCATCGGCTCGCATCATCATTACAGGTGGATCACTTGGCATTGGAAAAGAAACAGCAAAATGTTTGGTCGATGCCGGTGCAATTGTGGGCATCACAGGAAGAAATCAAGAACGCTTGAGAATAGCAGCCGACTATTCAGGTGCATTCCCAATCGTGGCTGATGTGACGAAACCTGAAGACATCGAAAGAACCTATCAAGAATTCCTTGCTCATGCGGGTGGACTCGATGTGCTTATCAATAATGCCGGTTTGGGTGCATTTCCTACACTTATGGATGCCACGCTGGATCAATATGAGCATATTTTTAGGACCAATGTGTTTGGTCCGGCGATGATGGCACAAAAAGCAGCGGCAATCTTTATTGAGCAACAGCAAGGAACCATCATCAATATTGGATCTACAGCATCACTTCGAGGTTTTGAGCGTGGTGGAATCTATGCCGCAAGCAAATTCGCTTTAAGAGCCATGACAGAGAGTTGGCAGCATGAGCTTCGTAAGCATTCCATACGCGTCATGCAGGTGAATCCGAGCGAAGTGGCGACCGCATTCAATTCCGAGGAAAGAATTGAGCGCATTGCTCCTGACAATAAACTTCGCTCACAGGAAATTGCTTATATGATCAAAGCCATTTTGGAGCTTGATAATAGAGCCATGATTCCGGAATTTTCAGTTTGGGCATCCAATCCTTGGAAACAGTTGTGATCATGTATTGTCAAAAAGGTATTTTTGAGTCTCACAATTTTATGAATGCATGAAAGCTCTCATTCTCTCTCTAGGATTTATCATTGGCATAGGCTGGGGTTTATTTCCCGGTCTCATCAAACCCAAACCACTTTGGATGCGCATAGGGCTTATCGCGCTTATGTCAGCAATGGTATTGTTGGCTTTGTTTCCCCGCATTGCTGGTACACCGGAGGATGTTGCACTCATATATCGCATGGGCATGCAAAAATCCATTCCTGTGTTATGTACCATTGATGTATCAAAAGCTGAAAAGCAAGCAAACGGTGAATGGTTGATTCCCATTCAAGGAAAAGAACGGCCATTTATTTTGCGCATCACTGCATCAACATTGAATCCTGTTGATTTTGGAAATGGTTCGCCCATCATTGCAGAAATGAAAAGA
>RGCF01000071.1 GCA_009919265.1 Bacteroidota bacterium
ATTCATTGGCCAATGAATTCAACTTCATGGTATGATGCAGATATAGAAACTCATGCATTGCTTTTGTTGGCATTTCAAGAAATTCATTCTGAATCTCAAATTGCACAAGGAATCATCACATATATACTCAGACAAAAGCAAACAAGAAATTGGAAATCAAGATCTGCAACTATGTCTGCAGTCATGAGTTTGTTATCTATGTCTAAACAATGTTCCGGTAATGCAAACAATGTTTCAATTTCTATTAATGAAAAACAAAGTACTCCAACAAAAACAGTATTTCCCGGTTTGCAAACAGCTGCGATTGATCAACCATCAGGCGTGAAATCCATCAATGTATCAGTCAAGGGATCTTGTCCTGTATGGGGTGGAGCTTTTCGTACACGATTTGTCGATCTGAGTGATATGTTCTCAACTTCTGATCAAGGATTACAAGTAAAAAGAGCCTATTTCAGAAAAGTAACACAACCCGAATCACGAATCATTCCTATAAATGATGGGGAATCCATCGGGTTGGGTGAAACAATTATGATTCGGATTCAACTGTTTAGCCCAATTGCAATCAATTATGTACATATCCAAGACCTCTTTCCTGGTTGTTTTGATTTAATGGCTAATAATTCTGAATATCGTCATTATCAAATGATTTCAGCATATATCATACCCCAAGATATTGGTATCAATTTCTTTGTGGATTATCTTCCAAAGGGCCAATCCATGCTGGAATATGAAGTCAAAGTTGACAAAGCAGGAATATTCTCCAAAGGAATGGTGAAGGCATACTCTGTATTTGCTCCTGAATATGGCTGCACAAAGGGTGGTGGGAAGGTGGTCATCACCCCATAAAAGAGGGCAAAATCCTCGGAGAAGTCGCAAAAAATCGCCATTTTTGCAGCATGGATAAGTCCGAGCAAAACATAGAATCCATGCCACTTTTGGCTGAAAAACCGAGTCTTTCCACAAGGATTTCTCGAATTGTTGGCCAATTGATTTCAGGGATTTTTCTCATTTTCATTTTGGGGATGGTTGGGGCTTATGTTTTTGTTCAGACAGATAGTTTCCGGGAATGGTTCAGACCTGTGCTCATAGAGCAGATTAATAAACAGATTAAGGGGAAGGTCAATTTTTCAGATATGCGGATTGATATTTTTAAGGGAATCATCCTCCATGATGTATCATTGACCGCTGCTGGAGATACCATTTTACAAGCCAGCGATATTGCTGTGTCGTATAGCATCGAAGCAATCCTCAATCGTTCCATTAGCATAAGTACCCTTACATTAGATCACCCAACAATCAAGATCATTCGTTCGAAAGATGGCACCTGGAATGTTGAACATGTATTATATCCCATACCAGAAGATCCATCAAAACCTCCCTTCGACTGGCAAGTGACATTGGGTAATCTGGAGATGTGTGGTGGTTCAATTCGCATTGTAGATTCTTTGAATACCTTATCTAAATCAGGTGAATTCAATGCATCTGATCTTGATATAAAAGATGCAAACCTCATCATGTCGGGCAAAGCTTTTCCCGGCATTCATCGCTATGAAGTTGATATTGCTTCATTAACATTTCGTGATATCAGAAGTGGACTTGACATTAGAGATATTGCATTTCATGCTGTTCATCACAGAGAAGGTATCATTCTTCAATCCTGTTCCATTACTACTGCCCGAAGTACACTAAACATCAGTGGTCGTTTTGAAGATATTGATTTGTTCGAAGATCAATTATCAGAACGACTACAGCGTGGAAAAATGAATATCGCATTAATGTCAGAGAGATTTGATACAGAAGATCTACGACGTTTTTTACCGGACATAGGAATATTTGGAATCTATGATATTGATCTTGAAGCAGAAGGAACACTTCAAGATATTTCAGTTTCACGATTAGAAATAGGAACACAGAATTCCAGATTGAACATAGCTGGTACACTCAAAAATGTTGATGATGCAAAGCAATTGTTCTTCTCCGCGGAATCCACAACTAAGTCTATTATTGATTACGATTTATTGTTGCAACAAATTCCTGCGCTTTCATTACCATCACTCCCCTATTTAGGAACAGTAACATTTACATCATTGCTCGTAAAAGGGAAACCTTCTGATTCACTACATATACAGGTGGATGCTGCAACCAAATCCGGCATCGTGCAAGGTATGACAAATCTTGTGTTTCGTAACAAAGATCTTGGATATAGAGGTGATTTGCGATTTACAGATTTGAATCCAGGAGCAGTTCTTCAAAACAAAACACTTGATGGTTTGGTAAATATGCACTTAGTCATTGATGGCAAGGGTACAACATTACCAACATTGGATGCTCAAATCAGAGTTGATGCCGGTGCTTCTCGTTTGGGAGAATATTCAATATCAAGTCTCATTTTTGATGGACACACTTCCGAAGCAGGATTAATTGCAATTGATACTGCAGATATCATTTTTAAAGAAGCAGTGAAAGGAATCGATGAATTTGAGAATGTGAACAGATCGGCACTCCATATATCTGGAGTTATTGATGCTAGACAACAGAATCCTGTAATCGATGTAGAGGCAGAATGTGAAAATCTTTCACCCTCTGCAATTTTTAACACAAACAAATTACCATCGCATTTTGACGGTTCATTCACTATGGTCATGCGAGGCATGCACCCTGATAGTCTAGACGGTGATATGCATATTCATGCAAGACAACTCATTTTCAAGGATCGAACCGTTAGACCCCAGAGTATTGATTTCAGCATTCGAAGAGAAAATCCCGAAGTACGACATGTTCAAATTCAATCAGCAATGTATGGAATTAAAGCTGATGGAAGATTCACATTTGAGTCTTTAATAACAGCCATTGATCATACGGTAAGCAGTTTGATTTTGGCAGGTGAAAAAAAATATAAGGGAATGTCCGGACTTGATATAAGCAATCACCCTTTGATGCCAATGATGGATACTTCGATAATAGATGCAAAGATTTCTGTCAACGCTTTAGATATTGCACCGGTGAATTTATTCATGGATGGAATCAATGCAACGGGCGAAGTAAAATTGAGTCTTCATGTGAAATCAGACAAATCATCAACCGTGATGCATATTGATTCACTTCAAGCATTGAATGGACATATCTTTGGACCGGACAATGATGGTGCAAGTTCACCATTCTTTCTAAAAGGATCAATCAAAACTGAGCCAGGAAGTGATGGAAGACGAGTACTCAGCGCATTGAACGTAGAAGCACGAGCACAAGATTGGCTCACCATTAATCAACTCATGCTAAAGAAACCTTCTTTGTCTTTTACAATGAACAAAGAAGAAGTACATGGTGAATTTTCAGGTGGAATTGGCGATGATATTCATATGGACATGAATACTGATGCATTGTTTACAGACACTTCATTCCGCTATTCATCGCAGTATTTCAGTTTGACATATGGCCAATTGAATTGGAAAAATACAGCACCCTTAAAAGGCATCTTCTCAGGTAGCGGAATCTATGTTGACGATTTCAACATGAAAAGAAATCTTGCTGAAACTATATCCGCTAAGGGAGTGATTTCAGAAAGAGTATTTCACAATATGAATGTAACGCTTACTGATTTCCCTCTTCGTGATGTAAAGAAATTGCCATTTATCCCAACAGATATTAGGCAAGTACTAACTACATTGAAAGGAAATGCAAAGCATGCATTCATCACCGCAAATGGTTCTTTCAAAAATCCTGTTTATACATGCACAGGTTCAATCGATAGCATCTACTACAATGATGTTGCTGTTGGAAATCAAGAATTCTCACTTCAACATGCTGATTCAATGATCACCGGTTCTGTCTCCGTGACAGATTTAAAAGCAATCGGTAAAAAAACACTTTCCGTAGATGTTGAACAAATACCTTATAATCTTGCAATTGATAATGCAGGTAAAGCAATGAGAAGTGATGAACCTCTCGTAGTAATTGCCCAAGCAAATGGTTTGTCGATTGCAACCATCGCGCCATTCATACCAGGAGTCACAGATCTACGTGGTAAAGCGGATGCAACCATCACGCTTGGAGGATATGCACCTAATGGTATTAACTATGGTGGGAAAGCAACACTGCGAGATATGACATTTGTATTAGATGCAACCAATATTCGATATTTCGCAGATGGAAATGTATTCCTTAAGAATTCCACTGCAACATTAGACTCAGTATATGTCCGTAATGATAAATTGGATTTACCAAATGGAGAGGCAGTCATTACCGGGAATCTTAATCTTTATGATATCATCTATATCAAGAACTTTGATTTGAATATTGTTTCAAAACAATTACTTGTTCTCAGTGATGCTTCTATTGCAACAATGCCAACGATGTATGGAAAATTTGTTGTTGCATCAGGTGAAAAGCCATTACGCTTTTATGGTACATTCAAAAAACCATTCTTGCGTGGTGATGTAAAAGTCATGCAGGCATCTATTACAATGCCACCTGAGGAAGAACAAGTAAGTGCATCAGGAGTTCGCTATACCGTACTGAATGATGATCAAAGAAATCTATTACAGGTTCGAGAAAATCCAGTTACTGATCTTCTAAAAGCAATCTCTGATGTAACAAATGGTAAAGCAATGATGCCATCAAAAAACAAAGTTGATGATGATATTGATGAGAATGAATTATTACGCAGAAAAAGAGCAGGGTTCAATGATCTATTGGATTATGATTTAAATGTTTTAATGCCCGGAAAATTTCTGTTAAAGATGATTCTCGGAACATTTGAAGAAATTCGTGCAAATGTTGAACCAACTAATAAACAAACCACATTGCGCTTTCAAAAAGAAGCGTTCAAGCTGCCCAAGCTATTCGGTGAAATCAAACTACTTGAAGGATCTCAATATAAATTTCTAAAAGTATTTGATGCATCCGGAACGTTATTATTTAATACAGGTGAACTGACTAATCCTACACTTGATCTATTAGCTATTTATAAAGGTCAAACACGTTATGATGATGAACTAGAGAATTTCCGTGTCATCATGAAAATCACCGGTACAAAAAATCTACCTCAGGTTGCAATCTCATGGGAAAGAAATGGTATTGAAGCAACCGGAGATTCCGCACAAATCAGAAATGATGCCCTCATGAAATTGATTGTAGGCAGAACGCAAGCCGAATTATTCGGTCGTGGTTCCGGAGGTGTTGGAACTAGAGGCTTAGGAAATCAACTATCTAATTCATTGTCCGCAGCAGCATCGCAATTATTCTCTGGCTTATTGGAAGGTACCGGATTATTGACAAATGCAACAATTAGCTTGCAAGAAGGATTATCAGATCTTTCGCAAGCAAGATTAAATCTGAGTGGTCAATTGTTCAGCGATGTTGCTTGGAGAGCTGCCGGAACTATCGGCGACCTTTCAGGTAATTATGAATTCAGCGTGGATGTACCCATTACAATTCTTGGAGACTATGATGCATTGCGCAATTTACTTTTGCAATTGACTCGAGCATCAGCACCGGCAAATGCCATTTCGACAAGACAACAAAAAGAATGGGAAATGAAAGTAAGTTGGCGTTATGCATTCTAACAAGTATCATCATCATGATTTCACTAAGAAACCTACATAAATCATTTGGATCAAAACATGTATTACAAGGAATAGACCTTGAAATACCGAATGGCCAAATAACATGCATCATAGGAAAATCCGGTTGTGGGAAAAGTGTATTGCTTAAACATATTGTCGGACTCCTCACCCAAGATAAAGGAGAAGTCCTCATAGATGATAAATCTGTTGCACAGATGACAAAACAGGAATTATTCGATGTTCGAAGAAATATCGGATATGTGTTTCAGGGAGCTGCTCTCTTTGATTCTCTAACTGTGTATGAAAATGTCATCATTGGATTGTATGAACATGGTGAGCGCAATCTTGAATTGCTAGACAGTGAAGCAAGGAGAGTGTTGGCGGCAGTTGGTTTATTACCTGATATTTCCGAAAATAGACAAAATGATTCTTGAACTGTCAAAGAAATTGTCAATTACTTCCCTAGTCATTACACATGATATGTTTTCGGTCTTTAACATTGCCGATCATGTTGCCATGCTTGATAATGGGAAAGTGTGTTTTGAAGGAAATGCGCAAACACTTCAACATACCAATGATTCACGCGTATCCGAATTCATTAGTCGATTTCAACCTGACGCTCGGATGCAATAAATACGAAATCACCACATTGTTTCATATACATGAAAAGATCATGACCAAAAGAACCATAAAAAGAGAAGATGCCCTTGCCTATCACTCATCCGGGAGAAAAGGTAAGATTGAGGTAATTCCAAGTAAATCGGTTTCCACACAATATGAATTGTCATTGGCATATTCACCAGGTGTTGCAGAACCCTGTAAAGACATTGCAGAAAATGAAGAACTCGTCTATGAATATACGGCCAAAGGAAATCTTGTGGCTGTGATTTCAAATGGAACCGCAGTACTCGGATTAGGAAATATAGGTGCAGCTGCAGGAAAGCCTGTATTCGAAGGAAAAGGAGTACTCTTTAAGAAGTTTGCCGACATAGATGTATTCGATATTGAAATATCAACTCAAGATCCAGATGAATTCATAAATACGGTTGTAAATCTTGAACCAACTTTTGGAGGTATCAATCTCGAAGATATCAAAGCACCCGAATGTTTTTATATCGAACAAGAATTACAAAAACGCATGCAAATCCCCATCATGCATGATGATCAACATGGAACCGCCATCATTAGTGGAGCTGCATTATTGAATGCTCTGGATATTCAACAAAAGAAGATAGAAAATGTAATTGTTGCAGTTAGTGGAGCAGGTGCAAGTGCCATCGCATGTTGTAGAATGTATGCAAAACTTGGTGTGAAAAAAGAACATATCTATTTATGCGATAGAAAAGGATTGATTTATCCGGGACGTGATGCAGACATGACAGAGACCAAAGCTGAATTTGCAAATGGGAATGGTCCGGCCGATCTTGCTGATATCATGAAGAAAGCTGATGTGTTCTTGGGATTAAGTTCTGCCGGACTTGTCAGCAAAGAAATGATAGCATCTATGCCACCAAATCCTATCGTATTTGCACTTGCAAATCCTGACCCAGAAATTTCATATGAAGATGCTTCATCGGTACGCCAGGATATCATCATGGCAACAGGAAGAAGCGATTATCCAAATCAAGTAAACAATGTACTTGGCTTCCCTTTCATTTTCAGGGGCGCTTTGGACGTTCGTGCAAAAGCTATCAATGATGAAATGAAAATTGCTGCTGTATATGCACTTGCCGAATTAGCCAAAGAACCTGTTCCTGATTCAGTTGTTCGAGCTTATGGCGGAGATCCAATCCTGTATGGAAAAGAATATATCATTCCCAAGCCTCTGGATAATCGGGTTCTGCTATATGTAGCACCTGCTGTCGCGAAAGCTGCTATCGAAAGCGGTGCATCTAGAATTACGACATTAGATATTGACCAATATCGGATACAGCTAGAATCACAACAAACAAATGTTCGCAGATTCATTGGCGGAATCATTTCCGGATTGCAGAAATCAAAGAAAAAACAACGCATCATCTTTACAGAAGGAGATGATGTCAAAGTTCTTCGTGCAGCAGAAATTATTGTACAATTGGGAATAGCCGAACCAATACTTATTGGCGAAACAGCAAAATTTCAATCGCTCATCGAAGAGTTTCAAATTGATTTGACAGGAATAGAATGTATCGATATTCAGAATCTGGAACACTTGGATGAGTTTTCCGATATTTTGACGGCAAAGCGTCAAAGAAAAGGGATGACAAAAAATCAAGCTAACAGAATCGTGAGAAGAAGAATCGAATATGCTGCTATGATGGTCGAAACTGGTAAAGCTGATGGAATGATTTCAGGAATTAAGTTGAATTATGGTGATACGATAAAACCTGTTCTAGAAATCATTGGAACAAATCCACGCTTCTCACGAGTAGCAGGAATTCAAGCATTTATTTCTAAAAAAGGTGATACAATCTTTTTTGCCGATGCAACAATCAATATTTCGCCAAATGCAGAAGAGTTGGCCGATATTGCCATTATGACAGCAGAAGCAGTGAAAAGACTTGATATGGAGCCCCGCATTGCAATGCTATCATTCAGTGATTTCGGATCTTCAAATGATGCTTCTGCAATCAAAATGCGCGAAGCAGCCAGATTGGCAAAAGAAAGAAATCCTCATCTCATCATCGATGGTGAAATGCAAGGAGATACGGCGGTCTCCGATGAAAAGCATGGCCGCAATTTGCGCAGATGAAGCACTTGCAAAAGTCAGAGGTTGATGATGAATTGGTTTAGAATGATCTTGAATTACTCGATGCATTGGATATTTATTGCATTGAGCTTGATCATTCTACACGGATGTGCAAATCCATTACCACCATCTGGAGGACCTCGCGATGTGGAAGGTCCTCGTATTATCAAAACAATTCCTAGTGACAAAACAATCGAATTCAAGGAAACCATAATCATGCTTGAATTCAATGAATATGTAGATCGTAATAAAGTCCTTCAAAGTTTGTATTTCACACCAACAGTGAAGTATGAAACATCATGGAGTGGTAAAGAATTAGAAATTCGTTTTACTGAGCAATTGCGATTCAATACAACATATTCTTTGACAATAGGAACTGATTATTCTGATTATGCTGGCAATAGACCAACCGAAGCTAAATCAATCATATTTTCAACCGGAAACTACTTGGATACCGGAACCATTTCAGGATCGATGGCAGGACAATCACTGGGAGTTTCTGTTTTTCTCTTCCCTTTGAATGATAGTTTACCCGTGATTGATCCAACGAAATCGACTCCATTATACAAAACACAAATTGGATCTAATGGACAATTCATGTTCTCTGCTTTATCTGATAAAACTTATAGGATATATGCAATTCAGGACATGTTTAAAGATGGTTTATATGATATTGGTACAGATGCCTTCTCAATGACATCAAGAGATGTCAATGTCAAGACAAATACAGCACCAATCATTATGAAACTTGCAAAACCGGTTGATACCATTTCTCCCATTGCAATGCAAGCCTTTCTAAAAGAAAAAGGAATTATTGAAATTAGATGCTCGGAAATCATTCGTGAACATACAATTAATGCATCACGCTTCACCATTAAGGCAAAGGATGGCTCGGAGATACAGGCACTTGCCGCATATCAATTTCCGGGTAGACCTACTTCCATCATCATTGAGCATGAACCTGCTACAATACCTCAATACATTAGCTTGAATGTGGCAACCAATCATTTGATGGATAGTTCGCAGAATACTTGCATTGATAGCATTGCTACAAAAGAGATACTCATCGGAGAGGATAGAAAGAATATTCCATCCATATACAATATGTCTGTGAATGATAGTTCGCTCATTGATATACAACCCAGCATTGACATACTAAGTACACATGCGATATTGCCTGAACAATTGCAGTCACTATGCACATTCAAAAGCCAACAAGGGAATATTCCATTCACTATTCAGAAAATTACTGACAATCATATTTCAATACATTGTGAACAGGATTTACAACCAGATTCATGGTATACATTTACGCTGAACACAACAGGTCTTACTGATAGGAGAGGAATTCCCTATAAAGATTCTGTTCTCTCTTTGCATCTGAAAACTGTTGATAATAGAGTTTATGGAGCAATGAAAGGCGATATTATCGATGTAAAAAATGGCGGTCCTTATATACTTCATCTCATACATGAAAAAGGAGCTATGATAAAAAGGACTGTCCCTAAAACCGGACCTTTTGCATTGCAAGATATTCCATCAGGGATATATTCAATCGAATGTTTTGAAGACAACAATAATGATGGCGTTTACAATCATGGATCAATTGTCCCTTTCCGATTCTCTGAACGCATAACATTAATCAAAGAAACCATAACCGTAAGACCTCGATGGACAATCGACGGTATACAAATACAATTCAAAGAACCATGAAACACACATTCATCCTGATGATGTATCTAGCATCTTGCTTTTGCATGTATGCGGACACCTTGACAATCAATCAAGCCATTATGAAAGCGCTTGAACAATCCTATGCAATCAGAATAGCAAAAAATGATGCTGAAATTGCCTCAGTGAAAACAAGTTATGCAGCTGCAGGAATGCTTCCTGTTATTAGTGCATCAGCAGGACAAGTAGGTGGGATTAATACCATCAATCAATCATTGCTGAGTGGACAAGAGATTGTCAGAGAATCTGCTGGCAATAAAGGATCAAATGCAGGGATTGCACTGAATTGGACACTCTTTGATGGATTTGGAATGTTTGCCTCCTATGATAGATTGCAAGCACTCAAACATATTGGAGAATTACGATTACGCGCTTCTATGCAGCAAACAATTGGCAATGTAATGAGAGCATATTGTGCGATGATTAGAAATCAAGCATTGATACGAGCAGCAATGGAAAGAGTAGAACTCTCCAAAGAAGGTGTAAGACTTGCCACATTGCGCTTCTCTGTCGGGAGATCAGGTGAACAAGAACAATTACAAGCAACTGTTGAATTACATGCAGATAGCACAGCACTCCTGAGATTACAAGAACAACTTCGACAATCAAGATTGCAATTGAATAATGCCATTGGAGGATATGCAGATACACTATATGCGGTAAGTTCCGAATTTCCCGCATTTGACATTAATGGTGAAATACTTAATACAATGTTGATTCAGGAACATAATCCCGATTTAATGGCCGTTAAAGCAGGTACAATTGCTGCCGATGCAATGCTTAGACAAATGGAAGCAAGAGCATATCCAACATTATCACTTAATTCAGAATATAATTTCAATCAATCAAGTAATGATGGTTCATTTGTTGTTTCAAGCAGAGTAAGAGGTGCAAGCTTTGCATTGACAGCGCAATATTCCTTATTGGATGGTTTTCGCCTGGGACAACAAATTGAGGCAGCAAGTATAGAAAAAAAGAATACAGAACTACAAACAGCTCAAGTCCTAGATAATCTACTTGCATCACATGGGATAGCCAAAGGAGCATATCTGACCGGGAAATCCATTGTCGCATTGCAAGAACAGAATATTTCACTTGCCGAAAAGAATGCTTCCATTGCAATGGAACGATATAAACAAGGTGCAATGAGCAATTATGACTTTAGGATTTCGGCACAGTCTATTTTTGATGCACGATCTACCCTTGCACAAGCTAAATATGAACAATCAATTTCAGCATTGGAATTACTCCTACTTACTGGATCACTTCAGAAAATCATTAATCAATGATGCTTAGATGTAAGTTTCACATATTGTTATCTATTTGTTGTTTCGTTTTTACGCATTCAATAGGACATTCACAGGAATTTTTTCCTAACATCTATTCTGCATCTTCAAAATATGAAGAACAGATTGTCCATATAGATGACCAGTTCAATAGAGTAATCAAAGTACGACAATCCTCTTTTTTGGAAAATGGTAATTCACAAATTCAAATTGTTAACAAGTTCAGTCAGAATAGCGGGGCATCTCTGTCATTTCCCTTCTTGATTTTTGATATCATTCCAATACAAGAAAAACGATTTCTCATTTCTGTAAATGAACATACTCCTCGTATTTTGCTCATAGATATTTCAGGGAATATCATTTCTAATGTCGAACTTCCTTTATCTTCCAATAGACAGCAATCCAAGTTTATAGGATCAAACAAATCAATGGCTTTTATTGAGATCGCTGATAATATCTTTGGGATTTCAATGAAGAATGACAGTCTCGCTGCTAAACTGCTAGCAGATCAAGTTCTCTCTGTTGAACATTCTAGATATGGATTTAACTGCATTAGAAAAAGTGGTGGTGGACATGTTCTACGATCGGTTGATCTATCAGGAAATATACAAAGAGAAATACCTTTTTCTCCATTAGGAATTTCATATAAGATCATTTCGACAAAACATGCAATCCTTGTACTTGCATCTTCAACCGGAATAAGTACGAATGCATTTCTCCTAGATGTAAAAACAGGTAAACAAGAGATGATGTTTTTCCCTGGAACTATACCGACAGTGACAATGTGGGAAAAAGATTCACTACCGATGATCTCCTGGATATCAGAGCAGAGTAATGGGCAAAGATTTATTACCATCAAAAAATATGATAATACAACAAACACTGTGCAGATTCCCGATTATTTTGTTAGAACGTTATCTGCTCACTGTGATGGTTCAATGCTTCAGTATATTTTCGACAATGGCTTCTGCATGACTAATGTACAAGCACTAGCAATTGAAAGTGCTTCTCGTATTGGAAGCTTACATAGTTTTATCGGTCAAGAACCAGTATTCACAGAATTTAATGATGAAAAGATTATCCATTCACGAAATGGTTATCTCCTTCTCACAATGATTGAAGATCCATTTTGGTGGGTTAGGCGATTTGCCAATTCGTCTGGGAAATATCTGTTTTTTATTATTGGTTTGTTGATAGTGAGTCTATTCTACAGACACTATACTCGTCAAAAAAGATTTCTCGAAGCCGGCTTGGAATTAAGTGGAATGGGTCTTATTCTCTACTTGGATAATGAAGGTCGTTTGAGTAAACTGAATTCTACTGCGAAACTAGTATTGCAACTTTCAGCTGATGTTCCGCTTCATAGACCAATTAGGTATTATGTCAATAAGTCATCCATGAGTGAATTATTGGAATTTTTCCAAGAAGGATTTCAGTCGCGGAAGCCAATGCAAAGTAGAATCAGCATAGATGAGGGTGATACTATAAAAGAGTATATCTGGTCATCTACACCATTGTTTGGATTCGCCGGAAGCTTTGCTGGTTGCATTTTCTCAGGTATTGATATTACAGCTGAATTAGAAAAGAAGCGACTTACGAACTGGGCACAATTGGCTCATGATATGCAAACCAATCTCTCAATCATCTTATTGAATGCTCAGCAATTACAAATCATTGATGAAAAGAATGTTCAAAGACAAAAGAAGATTTTGGGACAGATAAATTTGGTTATGCAAAGAGTTCGTGATATTGTGACTGTTGGTCGTGAAGAAGAAGCTCAGTTATCATTACATGATGCAATGGTATTATGTAGAAATGTCATTCAAGAATTCGACGAATTATTGTATCCACATGCACGATTAAGCTTTAGTGGCAAGCAGGTAATGTTCCTTTGCGATCCAATCAAATTGACAAGAGGTCTTCGCAATGCTGTTGAGAATGGAATAAGAGCATTACAAAAACAAGAAGGAACTGTAGAACTACAATGTACTTTTGATGATAATTATGTCTATTTCAGAATTAAGGATTCAGGGGTGGGAATGGATGAATTCACAAAAGATAATATGATGAAACCTTATTTCACTACCAAAAGAAGTCATGGCGGTTATGGCATAGGAACAATGGTGATGCAAAAAGTTGCAGAACTCCATAATGGCCGCATAGACATTGTCTCTGAACCCGGAAAAGGAACAATCATTACATTCATTATTCCAAAGATATTGCCAGATCAATCTTCTGCTGAGTGATTGATGATACGTAATTCAGTGTGAATGTAATTTTTTGAATTCCGTATGTTGTCATCATAATTTTTTCTCATTCACTATTCTTCAATTGATATGCCATCCATACCTGCACTCACCGGGATTCGAGCCATTGCTGCAGGTGCAGTATTCTTTGGTCATATTTTACAAAAGCACATACATCACCATCTTGATTTTTTAGAATATGGTTGGGTTGGTGTGAATATGTTCTTTGCACTTAGTGGATATTTGTTCTATATCCTCTATGTTGACTCTCTTGAGAATAATACATTTTCATGGCGAAAT
>RGCF01000072.1 GCA_009919265.1 Bacteroidota bacterium
CTGAATCAAAAAAATATATTCTTCCTGCTTATGAAGCTAAAAAAGCGCAACTATTTTATGATGATACAAGAAAGATTCTGAATAAGTGATAATTGCGATTCATTGTTCATGTCAGAGAATAATTTTACATTGAGTGACACTATTCTTCATTTCATAGGTTGATTATATGGATGCACTTCTTCTGCGCTTTGCACATCTTGGACTTCCACTTTTTCGAATTGCTGCATCACTCATGATGATGTCACATGGATTTCCTAAACTCATGAAATTATTGGCAGGTGGTGAAATCAAATTTTATGATTTTATTGGCATGGGAGCAGGAATTTCTCTGTTCTTGGCAGTCATAGGAGAATTCATAGCTCCTATACTGATTATAGTTGGATATAAAACAAGATATGCCGCATTTCTCACTGCTTTCACCATGGGTGTAGCTGCTTTTATGGTGCATGCGGGAGATCCATTTGATGAAAAAGAAACAGCAATGTGGAATGCCAATGGGAGATCATTGATTGGTGTGGATGATGCTAATATTTATTTTGTGTATATGAATCATGTTGCTCAAGGACATGGTTTTGTATACAATGTTGGTGGGGAACATGTAGAGGGATTCACTTCGCTTCTTTGGACAATCATCGGGTCAATCATCATGGCAGTCCATCTGCCTTTGGAGATGACATTGCTTCTCGGAAATATTCTCCTACTTTCATATTTGCTTTCAAGAATATGGACATTCATAGATGGAGATAAACACTTTATTTCATGGAAATCAGCCCTTTTTCTTGCAGTACTTTCATGCATCCCAGGTTTTATTGAATGGAATATTCTTTCCCTGCTTGAAACTGGTTTATGGACAGCACTCCTCGGCTTACTATTCTTGTCTATCATGGAAGATGCATCGCATTGGATCATTGGGATGCTTGGATCATTATTGATTCTTTGTAGACCCGAAGCGATGCTCTGGGGATATGCAGCATGTTTTCTTTCAGCATTCTTACACTTTCGCTCAACTAAGAAGTTACCTATTCATGCAAGCATTCCATTCTTGATGATCACCATTACTCTTATGGGTTTGATTGCTTGGAGATTGTATTATTTCGGATATCCACTGCCGAATACATACTATGCGAAAGTGTCTTCAGATATCGTTACAAATGCAGTATCAGGAATAAAATATATCGCTAAATTTTTCATTCAAGTACCAATCATGCTAATCGTGATGGGATTGATTGTGTTTGATATTCTGCAGAGTATGAAGAATAAAACAATGTCTTCAATGCAATGGATCATCTTGATTTTTGCAAAGATGTTGTTTATCATCCCAATTGTAACAGGTGGCGATCATTTTGAATTATCGCGATTTTTTCAATCGGGAATTCCACTCTTACTCATGGGTGCGATATGTATTTCTTCAAGATGGTCAATGAACAGAGTATTCATGATTGCATTTGTGTTTGTTTCCATGGTATCATCTCGTTGGATCATCTATGCATGTACACAAACTCCACTTGCGCATGAATGGTCTATAGCCCAGGAAGGTAGATTACAATCACAAGCATTGAATGAATTTTTTACAGAAGATCACTTGCCTGTTCAGGGAGTACTAACTGCCGGTGGGACTGCTTATACATATCATGGTACAACCATTGATCTACTTGGATTGAACAATGTTGCGATGGCGCATGCTGAATCAGTAAAACAAAAAGGAATCATGAAAAATCATGCTTCATTTGTGCCAAGTATCTTTTATGCACAAGTACCTGATCTCTTTTGGATGGGTGGAGGATTCTCGAGCAAGGAGCCGAGTGCATTAGATATTCATGCATTCAATGCACATATTTTTCACCAAATACATAGAGAAGAGCGATTCAAAAAATTGTATGGGGCTTTTGCTATTCAACATGGGGAGGAAAGATGGTTGATGACATTTATGAGTAGAAGATTCATCTCATCACTCGATAGTACATATCGCATAAAAGAAATTGTGGTCCGTGAAATCCCACTTTAATGCAGCAATATGCGATATTCATAGGGTGCCAATGAAACTGAAGTCCCAAGGGAATCTGTCTTGAGTTTCAATGCATCATTCCAAACTGTGTTCTGCAATATCAATGGCAATGGTATATTGGTTTGTTGATTTCTCACATTTGCCAAGACAACCATTTCTTTCCCATTATATGTTTTTTTGAAGCATACTGCATGTTGAAATGGAAATGGTTCAATATTCCCTTTTCTTGCAATGTCATGTTTCTTGTACACAGACATCATCTGTTTATATGCTTCGAGCATCATTGGATTTTCATTCCAATTGATTGGCGAACGAGAAAAGAAAGGTGTTTTGCTTGATCTTCCCACTTCTTGTCCTGAATACAGTAATGGAACGCCTTCCAAGAACACAGTAATCACTGACGCAGACAATGCACCTTGCGCACCTTTAAACAGGACTATAGGTGAATCATCCCATGCCGACTCATCATGATTTGTTGTAAATCGTAAACGATGCTTTCCTTTGGGAACAGTAGTATATTCTGAGTTATGGGTTGAAATAATTGATGTTGCACTTCCACCGGCAAATGTGTTTTTCAATGTTGAATAATAATTCCATGAAAAAATCAAATCAAATCCCGAAGTGAAATGATCTCCTCGACTTCCTTCAGCAAGAAAGAGAAGAGACTTTTGTGCAATTGAGTCGAGTTGTCGAAGTGCTTCTGTCCAAAAATCAGCAGGTACACCATCAGCATAATCACAGCGAAATCCATCAATATTACATTCTTTCACCCACCATTTCATTGATGTAATCATCGAATCACGCATACTTGTATTTCCAAAATTCAAGTCTGCAACATCTGTCCAATTCGTACCGGGTGGATGAACTATTGCTCCTGCAGAATTGACCGTGTGAAATCCCGGAATCTTTGTCCAAGGATGATCCCAAGCAGTATGATTTGCAACCCAGTCCAACATGATTCCCATGCCCTTTGCATGTGCTGAATCAACAAGCCTCTTCATATCATGTAAGGTTCCATATTCTGCACCAATGGACATATAGTCTTTAATGCAATACGGTGAATTGATTGATTTCACTGTTCCTACCGGATATATTGGCATCAGCCAAATCATATTCACACCCAATGATCTTACTGAGTCGAGTCTTGCAATCAATCCATTTATACTCCCATCACTACTGAAAGCCCTAAGATTCACTTCATACATGACGATATCATCTAAGTCAGGATGCTGTGTCCATGGTATTGGATTATCAGGTTGAATTGGTATGAGATGTTGTTCTTCTTTGCAAGCTGAACAGAACAAAAGCAAGAGGACTATATACACTCGTTTCATGATTCAAGTAGAGGAGAAAGTTTGATAATGCGGAAAATCATGATGCTAAAGATTGAAGAGAAAAAGCACCAAGTGCTTGGTACTGAACTTTGATAAAAAATTCCAGCAATGATTAGTCCGATGAGATTTGCCAATCCATAACTCGTCATACCTTTCCGAGATGAAAGAAACATTGGCACTAAAGTGCATAGAAGATACATTGCATTATAGGACATTAAGATTGTTTGATGTGGTATATTGCTCTGCAGAGAATAATCAATATGAAAATCCATGATTTGTGGCAATGGACCACTAATGAAAATAGGAATGATTGCACCGATTCCTGCTATCATACCTGGAATTTTTAGTGAGTTTAGAATGCCTTTCCTTTTAGTATCTGTTTCTAATGATGCGATGGCAAATGGAATATAGGCGGGCCAAATTGCCCAAGCGAATATCAAAAATACAGTTGTTGCAAATGTGCGTAATCCTTCGAATTGCGGGTAGGCAAAACCCAACCAAATGATTCCCTCAAATATCTGTTGAAGTGCAAACATCAATGGAATACTTGCAAATAATCTGTCAGATGAATCAGATTTTTGAATTGTTCTTAGTGGCCTTGAAGGTGCTCCGACTCGCGGACTTGAACCGCGGACCCTCTGATTAACAGTCAGATGCTCTAACCAGCTGAGCTAAGTCGGAACTCGATGGACGACAAAAATACTCGATTTGATTATATTCGACAAAATATTTTTTCTCATTCTTTCTGCTTGAATGACCATTCCTTCTTTAATTCCGGTTTCGAATGCTGAATTTGAGACATTCTTCGCTTTAATAGAAGAATTGGCAGATTTTGAACAATTACCCAGACCAGATCGAGATGCCAAAGCTCGACTTCTTCGTGATTGCTCAGGAGAGCAACCAATTATTCGGGCATATTTGATTCGCTTCGAGAATAATGATTGTGGTTATGTAATAACCTATACATCATATTCAAGTTTTTTGGCGAAGCCGACATTGTATTTGGAAGACATTTACATTCAACCACAATTCCGCAAACAAGGAATTGGAACACAGATTATGAAACAACTTGTCACCAAAGCTTTGCATGATGGATGTGGAAGAATGGAATGGGTGGTTCTTGATTGGAATACAACAGCGCAAGAATTTTATCAAACGATTGGCGCTGTTCACATGAAGGAGTGGTATCCATTTCGAATGAATGAAGAAGCAATGCAACAATTCAAAGACAATCATGAATAGAATACATAATACAATTACTTTGATAACAGGCGCTTCAAGTGGAATTGGTGAAGCATGCGCTTATCATTTTGCTTCTGCAGGTTCGCATTTGATTTTGCTTGCAAGAAGGAATAAATCATTGTTGGCACTGAAACAATCTTTGCAAGAACAATATCCTGATATTAACATCTTGACGATTGAATGTGATGTGCGAAATCAACCATCGGTTGAACAATTATTGTCAAATCTTCCGGAAGAATGGAAACATATTGATACGCTCATCAATAATGCTGGATTATCAAGAGGGCTTGAGAAAATTCAAGATGGACTCATTCAAAACTGGGAAGAGATGATTGATACAAATATCAAAGGCTTGCTCTATGTATCACGAACAATTCTTCCGGGAATGATTGAAAGAAAAAAAGGAAATGTGATAAATATCGCTTCCATTGCAGGCAGAGAAACATATCCGTTCGGTAATGTGTATTGCGCCACGAAGTCTGCAGCAAGGACGCTGTCTGAAGCAATGCGCATAGATGTGAATGGAAGTAATGTCCGCATTATGAATATCGACCCCGGAATGGTTGAAACCGAGTTTTCACTTGTTCGTTTTCATGGTGATGCAGAAAGAGCAAAACAAGTGTATAAAGGCATGCAACCACTCACAGCCGATGATATTGCAGAAATTATACTTTTTTCTGTCAATAGACCTCCACATGTCACGATTGGAGATATCCTTATTCTTCCAACAGCACAGGCAAATACAACCACTGTCTATAGAGAAACATAATATCAATTTTATATCCTGAGCATATCATGATTATTCGCATTCTATTACTTTGTTTTTTACTCGGACTCTATCCCATGGCAGACACAGAAGCTCAAACTGACAAAAAAACATCACCGGAAAAACCGGTTAATACAGAATATTCTCAAACTCCTATCATCACAAAAGGTTCTGTGACTATTAAGGGAAAATCAATTTCCTATACAGCCACAACCGGTTATATGAATATCACCGATGATAATGGAGTGGTGAAAGCAACGATGTTCTATGTTGCTTATGAGCGTACTGATGGTGCTACTGAAAAAAGACCAATCACATTTGCATTCAATGGTGGTCCTGGTTCATCTTCCGTATGGTTACACATGGGAGCACTTGGACCTAAAAGAGTTGTGATGACAGATAAAGGAGATATGACAAAGCCACCAGGAACAATGGTTGACAATGAATTCTCATGGCTTGAATTCACCGATCTTGTTTTTATTGATCCAGTGGGTACAGGATATAGTCGTCCTGCAAAAGATGAAAAGAAAGAGCAATTCCATGGTCTTGATGAAGATGTGACTTCGGTTGGAACATTCGTGCGTTTATATACTACTCAACATAAACGCTGGCTTTCTCCAAAGTTTCTTGCGGGAGAAAGTTATGGAACAACGAGAGCCGCCTATTTGGCAGATCATTTAGCTGATAGACATGGAATGTATGTCAATGGTATAGTCCTCATCTCGATGGTACTCGATTTTCAAACATTGCGATTTAGTCCGTCAAACGATTTACCATGCGCACTGTTTTTGCCAACCTATGCAGCAACTGCGATGTATCACGGAAAACTTGATGCAGGCATGAGGGCAGATCAAGAAAAGACATTGCAAGAGATTCGGGATTGGTCATTGAATGAGTATGTGGTGTACCTTGCAAAAGGACATTCAGCAAGTGATGCAGAGCATAATGCTGTAACTGATCGTTTGAGTAAGTATACCGGCTTATCGAAAGAATTTATTGCATCAGCAAATAATAGACTTGATATTTTCCGATTCACCAAAGAACTATTGCGTGATCAACGAAAAACTGTAGGTCGATTGGATAGCCGTTTCACAGGTACAGATAGAGATGCTGCCGGTGAAAATTTCGAATATGATCCAAGTTATAATGCAGTGATTTACAGTCCATTCACATCAACAGTAAACCACTATCTACGAGCTAATCTTGGATTTGAAAGCGATCAACCTTATGAGATTCTGACTGGAAAAGTGCAACCATGGAATTGGGGTAGCGCTGAAAGAGGATTCCCATATGTTGGTGAGTCACTGAGAAAAGCAATGAATAAGAACAAGTTTCTAAAAGTATATATAGGAAATGGTTGGTATGATTTAGCAACACCATTTTTTGCATCGGAATACACAATCAATCATTTGTCATTAGAGCCGGAACTACGAAATAATATTTCAATGAAATATTATCGATCAGGCCACATGATGTATATCGAAAAAGAATCATTGATCCAATTCACAAAAGATATCGAGCAATTCTACGCGAATGTACTGTCACAATAACAGCATACACAATGAGTGATCAAGAAACACTACGACTATTCGGCAATTCTGAGGATGATATTCAGAAAGCTGCGCAATTATTGAAAGATGGAAAGCTCGTTGCTTTTCCAACTGAGACGGTATATGGCTTGGGTGCTTCTGTGTTTAATCCAGAAGCATTGAAAAAAGTATTTCAAGCAAAGGGTCGTCCCGCAGATAATCCTTTGATTGCACATATCTGTTCAATTGAAGAATTACAATTGCTTGCTGAAGAAATTCCGGAAGATGCAATGAAATTGGCGAAGGCATTTTTTCCGGGTCCATTGACAATTGTATTGCCAGCAAAAAAAACAATACCACGGGAAGCAACAGGTGGTTTGGAAACAATTGCCATTCGCATGCCAAATCATCCAATCGCATTACAGTTACTGAAATTGAGTGGTCCGCTTTGTGCACCATCAGCAAATCTTTCCGGAAGACCAAGCCCAACAAATGCATATCATGTAATGGAAGACCTTGATGGCAAGACAAATAGAAGAAGTATTAAAGAAACCGGTTCAGATTGCAGGGAAAAACGAAACGGGTATTCAATCACCCGGTATGAAGTATCGACACTATTCGCCAAAGGCCGAATTGCATGTATGTTCTTCTCATGATGAATTTGAAGCATTGCAAAGGAAATATCCTCATGCCATGAAACTGTCTTTGCATATGTCAACACAATTTGGTGACATCTTTCCGCTCAAAGAACACACCTATTATGATATTCTTCGTTCTGCAGACATCAAAGGGGTGAAAGATATCATCATTGTATTTCCGATTGAAGATAGAGCATCAAAATCTGCATTATTCAACCGCATTGAAAAGGCATTGGATGAGCAATGAAATCAATCAAAAAATATACAATGCTAAGAACCAAAGAACAATCGAAATGAATATCTGCATAATGAGAATCGGCTTGAGCCATTTCCATTGAAACTGTTGGACATTAAGTAAGCAATATCTGTAAAATACCACACCCATGCCCATCGCTCCGGAAGCTGAAATCATTTGTGCTTTTGCAAGTTGTATGCATCCAATGATTAAAAATGCTAACCACATGAAACCATGAACATAAAAAGGAATAGTTCTCATCATGAAGTCCTTTGCTTATTAAGAAATGATAGGTTTTGCTTGTTTTGAAAGCGAATATGTTCTTCCTTTCCACACTGTACCATTCTTTTTAATACTCCAGATTGCCGAGTTGATAGCAAATACGATGAATGTAGATGCAGTCAGACCATGTAAACAAGCATGCCATAGGGGATATCCGAAATAAACGGCAATGATTGTTCTCAGTGACATACCAAGAAGAATAGACAATCCACTGAACATGGTGATAAGTGGATTGTTTAAGAAGACTCCTATTCCAAATCCAATAAATGGAAACACATAGGTGAAGAAAAGGTGGGTGACAAAGAAGAGTAATTTATAGATATCAAAATGCATGGTGGCAAATGCATTTTTCGAGAATCCGGTAAAAACATCTTTAGAACTTCTATACATTCTGCAGGATATGATATCACTAGCAGAAGAATGACATAGCCTTTTGCCGAATGTCTTCATGCGAATTGCGAGATCTATATCTTCAGCTATGCTTGAAGCTACAGAAGTATGTCCCCCAATTAATTGATAAGATTCTCTTTTGAACAGTAATGCTTGTCCATTTGCTGCGGCAAATTGTGGATTAGGATTGTTCATGATTAAATCATGAGGTAGATATGTAAGGTAAAGGGTATGAATAAAAGGGACAGCAACATGCTCCCAAAACAAATGTAAATGTTGCTTTGGTACAGCGCTTAGCATATCTATTTGGTGTTTTTGAGCATATGAAACAAGTGAAGAAATACTGTATCTATCATGAATTGTATCCGCATCGGTAAAGAGAAGATAATCACCTTTTGCCTGCAAAGATAGTTGATGGCAAGCATGTGGTTTTCCAATCCAATGTTTCGGAAGAACTGTTCCCTCAATCACATGTAGTTTTTCTCCATATTCATGTTGCATCTGCTGTAAAATTTCCCCAGTTGCATCTTCTGAGTGATCGTTGAGCACAATCACTTCAACATTATCATAGTGCTGTTCGCAGAGTGACCGTATGCATGCTTCTATTGTGTCTTCTTCATTTCTTGCTGGTACAAGTATACTTACCATTGGCATTGATATATGAGAATCTTCATTTCTTTTCACATGATGAAATAACATTGCATTTCTAAAAGTATTGAAGAGTAGCATCAACAATGAAATAGTTATCACTATCAATAGAATGAAAAAAATTTGTTCCATGGTTATATCCTACTTTGTAGAAAGTGGGTGATTTAGCGTAGTTTTGTATGCAATCAAATAAAATTTGATGGTTGAAACATGTAAAGATTTGGTAAATCCCACTATGTAAATAAGAGGTAATATTCATGAAGAAATTTTTGTTAATAATAACATTGATTTGTTGCGTGATGTTGACATTTCAAGGATGTTCTCTATTTCAACAACTGTCATCCATGAAACAAGTTCAGTTTAGAATCGGGTCGCTCTCAGGTGTTACCATTGGTGGGGTTAATGTGAGGGGCAAACAAAAGGTGACAGATTTTACTGTAAGTGAAACAATCTCATTGGCTGGAAAAGTCGCTGAAAAATCACTTCCACTTTCATTGACGGTTAATCTTGAAGCAAGAAATCCAAATGAACCCACACAGGATAATGGAATGTCAATGAGCGGGATCGCAACTCTTCAGTCATTGGAATGGAGATTATTGATCGATGATGTACCAACAATTTCAGGGATCGTTAAAGGACCTATTACAGTACCTGCAGGAGGAGAATCGGTTATCATACCAATCACAACTGAATTCAATCTATTTTCTGTTTTTGAGGAAAGAGGGTATGCAGGAATGGCAAAACTTGCATTTGCCTTGGCAAATCCGGGTGCAAGTCACGTATCTGTAGCAATGGATGCCAAACCTGTCATAGAAACATTGATGGGGAATATGACCTATCCTGGAAGAATCACCATTATTGAAAAAGAATTCAACTGACCATCAATAATAAATTCATTCGTATTTTACCATGTACACAATACGCATGATACTTATGAATAGAATTCTACTACTGCTTTTCAGCTTTCTATTGATGTCGACCTCCTTATTTGCTCAGGGAGATTTGTATATCAATGAATTCACTGATCCTTCCATGTTTCATTTTGTTGGCAATGCCAAATTGTTCAATAAACGCATTCGTCTTACTGATGCAACATATACTCAAGGTGGAGGGATTTGGCTTAAAGAAAAAAGGAATGTTGCTCGAGATTTTTCCATCCAGATAGGATTCCAGATTACAGAACCCGGAAATTCAGGTGCGGATGGCATTGCTTTTGTTATTCAAAACAGTAGTGCTACCGCAATTGGTGTCTTTGGTGGTGGAATTGGATATATGGGAATTCCTAATAGTCTTGCGATTGAGTTTGATACCTATCCTAATTCGGAATATCGAGATCCAAATGATAATCATATAGGCATTCAGACGCGGGGCATAGATCCAAATAGTCCTGATCATATCATCACATTGGGAACCTCACGAAATATCCCTGTGCTTGAAGATGGATCGGTTCATGTGATGCGCATTGACTATGTCAACAATATCATGAAAGTCTATCTTGATGAATTCAATACACCAAAGATTACAGCTTATGTAAAATTAGATTCACTCTTAGATTTAGATAATCAAACTGCTTGGCTTGGTTTTACTTCATCTACTGGTGGTGCTTTTGCAAATCATGATATTGTTTCTTTTGGACATAAAAGCACTTCTAACATAACAGTTGAGGGATTAAGTCCAGCAGGAACACTCTGTCCAAATCAAGTTGCATCTCTCATTGGAAGTACAACTGATTCCGCAAATGTGACATCATGGACATGGAATTTGCCAGGTGAAACAAAAACCGGAAAAATAGTACAGTTTTCCAGACCTATAGCAGGCACATATCCAGTGCAATTGATCATACGAAGATCACCTGGTATGTTGATTGACACAATCAATACAACTGTCAAAGTTGAAAATCCATTAACTGTAATCGTGCGTGATTCAATAATCTGCGCTCAAACTCCGATTGTCATTCCTGCCTCGGTGCAAGGTGCACAGGGAACATTGACATATCAATGGTCTTCCTTGGATGGAAATAATATCGAAGGAAGGATGGACACCTCAACAATTCTGACAAAACCATTGAATCAAGGTGTATATCGTTTTGCGGTATTGGCAAAAGATGCATTAGGATGCGAAAAAAGTGATACAATGGTCCTAACGGTTCGAGCTCTTCCTCAAATTCAACCTCAATCAACGATACTCGCATGTAGAAATGATATTGTTCGCATTACACCAACAGTGAATAGCAGTTCAGGCGCATTGACATATAGTTGGTCACCAATAGATGGTGTCATTGGTTCGGTGCTTGGTTCAACATTGACCGTAAAAAGAGAAGACCCAGGAACTCATCAATATGTGCTATTCATAAAAGATGCATTTGGTTGCACAGCAACATATACATACTCTATACGCATTGCAGATGCTCCGATTGTCAATGCAGGAAGTGATGCAAAAGTGTTATGCATTGGTGATACAATTGAAATAGGAAAAAATGCTTCTGTTAGGGGAGGTTTGGCACCTTATCAATATCAATGGAAAAGAATTACATCCGGTAATGCACATATTGTAAATGAAAATCAGGCAAATACATTCATTTATCCGACAATGTCAGGCAATTATGAGTTATCGGTTACCGATGCTAATGGCTGCATTGGCAAAGACACAATTTTTGTTGATGTGCGATTGATTCCTGATGCAAATGCCGGACAAGACATCACAGAATGTGTTTGTGATCAAAAAGGTGGAGAGATAGGTGTTGCTGCACGATGCGGTGTATTTCCATTTGTCTATCGTTGGTCTGCTCTCGGAAATGCCCCACTATCAGCACTCAGCGCATTGAATACTGTTCCGGTAACAGTAAAGGTGAATGAAAATCCACCACTCAAAAAACAATATGGCTATATACTCACTGTCACCGATGGACAAAATGTTTCTCGTAGCGATACAGTTTTTTATATCCTGAATCCATGTCCAAAAGTTGATGCAGGTCGATCAGAGTTTATCTGTAGTCCTGCCAAGCCATTTCGTCTTGCTCCAACAATCATAGCAGATCCAACTGATACTTTGAGATATGAATGGTCGCCATCTACATTTTTGGATAATCCAAATGATCCAAGGCCTTTGGTGACATTGCCCGATAGTACATTTTCAATTACATATACATTGACCGTGTCCACCTCTTCCGGTTGCATGGGAATGGATACTGTGAAATTCGAAACTCAACAATCGATGTCATTGAAGATAGATAGAGTCTATAATAAATCATATTGTATTTGCCGTGGCGATAGTGTCATCTTCAATGTTGCTGTAACAAGTGGCACTCCACCATACTCGTATGAATGGATTCCTCTTGGTGTCACAACATCAAGTTCGCAGTATACGGTTAAACCATTGATCAATACATTATACTCAGTTCTTGTAAAAGACTCTAGAGGTTGTTCTGCAATCGATACGGTTTCTGTTTGTGTCGAACCGGTGCCGAATCCAAGACCAGCTGCTGACACGACAATCTGTTTTGGTGATGTCACCCCATCTCGTGGCGAAGAGGCTACATGTGGGAAACCTCCATTTACATATCAGTGGAGTCCAATTACAGGTATTGACAATCCATCAATATACAATCCGCGATTCTCACCAGATACAACAACAGTGTATACATTGACCGTCACTGATGATGGAGGAAAATCATCTACGGCGGTCATGGTGATTAATGTACGACCACAGTTGAACATGAATTTAACACTTGATTCACTTATGTGTAAAGGTGGTTCAATTGCAGCAACAATACATGCTTCTGGTGGAACACCACCATATGCTGTAAATTGGAAGATTGATACTATTGCAATTCAACAAGCAGATACTCTATTGACGATATCAGGTCTTGACAAAGATTTTGTTCTAAGTTGTACCATTACAGATTCAGCAGGATGCACAATTTCAACACAACGATCTGTTACAGTAAATGGACCAAATTTATCATTCCCCGATCGTGTCTCGGTGTGCCCTTGTGACTCTGTGATTATTGGTGGTGAAGCAAATGGAGGGAAGCCATCTTATGTTTATGAATGGCGCGATCTCGATGGTCTAAAGCCACTCGAATTACGAGATAGCACGAGTCCTACAACCCTGTGTATTCCAACAAGAAGTAGGGAATATATCCTTACCGCAATCGATGCAAATGGATGTGCAGTGACAAAAGGTGTTTCGGTTGAATATGATAATGCAAGAACTTCGGTCTTGTTACACATACCAACAGTAAAAGCGCATCCTTTAGAAAAGAAAGCACATATTCCAATCATGATAGAGCAATATCCATCATCGCTTGCATGTCCGCCTCGTTCTATTTCATTGCAGATACAATATGATCCTTGGATATTTGATCCAAATCCAACACTTAATCGTGGAAGGATAGTAAACAATATTGTGAATGGTAGAGTGCGAACACTTGATATCGTGATTGATAATCCTCCAATCCTGCAGTCTGGTGATACATTGTTAATGCTGACCGGTGCTGCAATCATGGGAGATCCAGGAAAGACCACAATACATGTTGATTCATTGCATTGGTCATGCTCAACATTACAATCAAATTCGGTAAGCGGAATGTTTGTATTGGATTCACTCTGTAGATTGTCTGACTCTTCAGTACGCATGTTTGATTTTTCAGGCATGCCATTCCTTCAATCGATACAACCAAGTCCGGCGCTAGGAGTGTTTACCGTCAATGCAATTCGTTTCCATGGCGAAGAAGTGATATT
>RGCF01000073.1 GCA_009919265.1 Bacteroidota bacterium
CGTGGACAATCGAATGGTGGAGCAAGAAACTTTCACCTCAACCAGGACCTCACCCAAGAATTTTCTCTATGGGTTATGATGCGAATGCATTGATCGGTTACTCGAATGAATCGGGTGGCGACTTCATCTGGACAAACAGCACAAATGCTGTTGGAACAGTTGTTGTTGGTTCTACTGTCAATACCTGGATTCACTGGGCAATCGTTTCTGATGGAACTAATCTAACACTATATAAAAATGGTGTGAACATTGCACAAGCAGCAAGAACTGGCGGACCAATTGTTACTACCGATACAATGTATCTTGGTAGTGATGGTTACTCATCGTGGAAGGGTTTGATCTCAGACTTCCACGTCATGAAGGGCGCAGCCAAGTATACCTCAAACTTTACTCCGCCGACGGGAAGAATCCAGGCAGTATCTTCAACAGTATTGCTAATGCCTCTTGAAACTTCATCTGCTTCTGTAGGACCAAATCCAGATAATGCTAATACTCCTGGTGGTGTATTCGGTAATGGCGATCCATATGGTGGATTGAATAGTTTTGTTCTCAGTGGCACAACGCAGGGTATGTATTGGACTGCTAATAACATCTTCGCACTGGATCTGGCATAACTAAATGGAATCTTTGGAAACAAAGGTTGCGGTAATCGAACATGACCTGAAACAAATTCAGGTTGTGTTCGGTCGTCTTGACCTAGCAATCGAAAAGATTGGCGATGTTTCCAACTGCATCAATAAAATGCTTGCGGTTCATGATACTAAATTGGAAGCGCAAGAAACCGTGAATGAAGATATCTACCAGAGTTTAGAAGTGCATAGAAACGAAACTAAGGCAAGTAATGCCGAGTTGCACTCGCGTATTACTACAACGACTCGAGAACTGGAGAGCAAAATTCAGAATACCGAGGACAAACTTCTAGAAGCAATCAAGGACTTAAAACGTTCTGTTGAAAAAGAAGAAGAAAAACACAAAGAACGTATTGACAAATTGGAAAAAACCAAGTATCTTATGATTGGTGGTGGTATCGTTATCGGTGCTATCATTACCAAGATACTACCATTGCTAATGAAATTTATCGGATAAAACTCTTTACTTCTCCGATGATTCGGGGTATAACTATATTATGAGTTTATATATTGACATCAAGTATCTCCATGCGATCTCACATCGCCTTGAGAACTTCAAGAAAAAGTCACAAGATCTTTACAACTGCAGGTGTCCAATCTGTGGCGATTCCTCGCGCAATAAGAAGAAGTCTCGTGGATATTTCTATCGTGGCAAGAACGACCTATATTATAAGTGCCATAACTGTGGCGCAGGTCAACACTTCGGAACTTTCCTGAAGAACTTTGACAGCAATCAGTATGGACAATATGTCGTTGAGCGTTATGCAGAGGGTGGACATAATAAAACATCTCATAAGACTGTAGAATCAGTCCTGACGTTTGAAGAACCTAAGTTTAATAAGAAACCAGAACCAAGACTTATCGACTCGATCATGGATCGTCTCGATACACTACCAGATGACCATGAGGTAATCCAATATGTTACTGACCGCAAAATCCCTCGCGATGCTTATAGTCGGTTGTATTTCATTCGTAATGTTAAAGATGTCATTCAACTTAATGACAAATACAAAGAGTCGATCGTCACGGAAGAACCTCGTCTTGCGATTCCTTTTCTTGATGGCGCTGGTAAACTCCTCGTTGTTAGTCTTCGCGGAATCCGAGGAGAGTCACTACGTTATATTAATGTTAAGGTAGACGAAGATGCACCATCTATTTTTGGTCTTGACCAAGTCGATCCTTCGCGTGAAGTACTTGTTGTTGAAGGACCGTTGGATTCCCTTTTTCTGGATAATTCTATTGCTTGCGCAGGAACCTCATTCGGAAAGATCGATCAACTCCCAATCCCAAAAGAAAACATAACAATTATTTTTGATAATCAACCAAAAAACCGAGATGTCGGTAAATTGATGAATAAGTATATAGAGATGGGTTACAAGATGGTTATCTGGCCAGACAGTGTTCCTGGTAAAGATATTAATGAGATGATTGAAAATGGATTGACTTCTGATGAAATCCAGCGTATTATAAATGATAATACGTTTAAAGGTCTAGCAGCAAAGGCAAGGTATGCCATGTGGAGGAAGGTATGAGCGAACTAGTCGCTAATGAATATGGCGTTGAATTCGACCATATTCGAATCACAAAGTTGCGTATTCATCGCACGGACGGCAAGTGGTTGGTAGAGTATCGCCGCGAACCTCGCTGGATCCTTGGTCTTGATCGTTGGTGGTGGTTCAACGACGGTATGTATGTAGATTACGCCGATGCGTCTAATCGCGTAGATCATCTTCTGGGTATTGGTTTTGTCAGCAAGGCACAGTTCCAGAAGGTCAAGGAATTTGAAGTCGAGTAATGCTTTATACTGGATCAGGCAATATTCCGCATCATATCTACTGTTGGGTAGATTCATCTTTCGTTCGTAAGTACGCACCAAAATATACATTTGAACCCTGTATCTGGTTTGGATTACATTCTAAACCAGGACATTCGTGGGGTTGCCATATCATGCTTGAGTGTGGCGCAGTGTATCGTGGTGTTCCACCGCATGCTCTTGCTTTTGATGTCGCCCCTGATCCCATGTGGTCTCTGCTTGATTCTCAGATCTGGGATTGCTATGGCGACCAGTTCTCGGTCGTTCGTTACGATTATCTAAATGGGCAACGAGCAGAGATTCGTAGCAATGGATTGTTCGGTCGCTATCTGTTTACTGCTATTCCTATGAATGATGGATTCACCATGGAACCTACGCAGTCTAAGGAGTTTATGTTTATAGAACTGGACAATGGCAGACTGTGTATCATGCCAACAAATGAACTGCGGTTCCACGACAAGTCATTTACCGAGGGTGATTGGCCGACTAATATTAAACTGAATACAACATCATGGAGAGTTGAATGAAAGTGATCATTGCAGGTTCTCGGACCATCGAGGACTATGCCCTAGTTGCACAATCAATGCAGCGTTGTGGGTTTGAAGTTACCGAAGTTGTTTGTGGTATGGCAACAGGTATAGATACATTGGGTTATCGTTGGGCGCAATGCTATAACAAACCAATTAAACAAATGCCAGCAAACTGGAATAGAGATGGCAAGGCAGCAGGACCAATTCGTAATCGCGAGATGGCAAAGTATGCTGATGCTGCAGTTATCATTTGGGACGGCAATTCTGCCGGAACAAGAAACATGATCGACGAAATGATTCGCGCCAAGAAACCCTATTATATGTTTCTATGGAAATTAAAACAACTCGCGATATCGCTCGTCAGATTCTTAGACATCGTTCTTTCAGCTTCCAGGAATACAGTCAGCGCTACGCTGATCCGACAAAGGATCTGGGGTTCGTCACTCGAGAAGCGCGACTCCAGGACAAGAAAAATCGACAGAACTCAGTCGAACTGACTCCTGACGAGAACCGACTTGCTGAAGAATGGAATGTTATGCAGAAGCAAGCAACCAATGCTGCTAAGATGGCATATCAGTGGGCGATTGAACGTGGTATCGCTAAGGAACAGGCACGTGCTGTTCTACCTGAAGGCAACACCGAATCGGTCATGATCATGGCAGGTTCGTTACGTTCGTGGGTTCACTACTGTCAGTTGCGTATGGACAAGGCAACCCAAAAGGAACACCGCATCATCGCTGAACAGTGCTGGGAAATCATCGGTCAGCATTTTCCTGATGTTATCAAGGCGCTGGATCAACAGGCACGGTGGGATGATTTCGTGAGCAAGTTGCCGTGAACGCAACTGTAAAATATAACGAAGAAGAAGATTTCTACTACCTTGAGTCTGAAATTTTTGAGCAAATTGGATGGAAACCTGGAGATGATATTCTCTGGATTGAAAATGAAGACGGTAGTGTCACACTAAAGAAAGAAGAAAATAATATGAGTTATCAGAACGATGTTGAAAAGTTTATGTCTGCCGCAGATCAGTATGTTGGGGCAACTCCGCATCTCGACGAAAACAATGAGGCGCAGGCTCGCCTATATATTGATCTAATCGATGAAGAGTTTCGTGAACTTTGCGACGGATTTCTTCGTCGTCACATCGGAGACATTGCTGACGGAGGCGCAGACCTAGTTTGGGTTGTGCAAGGATTGTTCACTACGCTTGGGATTGATTTCCAGCAGGTGTGGGATGAAGTTCGTGCCTCGAATATGAGTAAGGTTTCTGAGGGTGGCAAGATTAAGAAGCGAGCAGATGGTAAGATTCTGAAACCAGATACTTACTTTAAACCAGACATTGATCGAGTATTGAAGGAACAGGGACTATAATGGCAAAAGAGAATTATCTGGGTATTGAGATTGACTTATCACGGGACTCCCTGTTTGACAAACTAGGTATTCAGCGTCTTCAAGAATCATACATGAAGGATGATGAAACTTCTCCTCAGCATCGATTCGCTTTTGTTTCAAAGACTTTCGGTTCCAATCCTGAGCACGCACAGCGTTTATATGAATATGCGTCAAAGCACTGGTTGTCCTATGCGACTCCTATTCTTTCGTTCGGACGTTCGAAGCGTGGTATGCCTATTTCATGTTTCTTAAATTTTATTGATGATACTGCGGAGGGACTAGTTGACAATCTATCAGAAACAAATTGGCTTTCTATGCTGGGTGGTGGCGTTGGCATTGGTTTCGGTATTCGTGCCGCCGATGATAAATCCACTGGCGTTATGCCTCACCTTCGGACTTACGATGCTTCTAGTATGGCGTATCGTCAGGGAAGAACCCGAAGAGGTTCTTACGCTGCTTATCTTGATATTAGTCACCCTGATGTGGGTCTCTTTCTAGAAATGCGTAAACCGACTGGTGATCCCAACATGCGTGCACTGAACCTGCACCATGGGATCAACATCTCGGATGCCTTTATGGAAATCATCGAACGTTGCATGACAGACAAGGATGCCGACGATAGTTGGAATCTTACTGATCCTGCCTCTGGTGAAATTCGAGACACAGTTTCTGCAAAGGAACTATGGCAGAAGATCCTAGAACTGCGGATGATGACAGGTGAACCATATATTCACTTCATCGATGCATCGAATCGTGCAATGCCACAGTTCCAGAAGGATCTCGGTCTGAAGATTCATCAGTCCAATCTTTGCTCGGAAATTATTCTTCCGACCGATAAGAAGCGTACTGCTGTTTGCTGTCTGTCGTCAGTCAATCTAGAATACTATGATGCGTGGTCCAAGGATCCTCTGTTCCTCAAGGATATGGCAGAAATGCTGGACAACGTGTTACAGTATTTTATCGAGAACGCACCAAAGCAGGTTTCTCGTGCTATCTATTCGGCAAAGCGTGAACGTTCGATCGGTATCGGTGCACTAGGTTTCCATGCTTATCTTCAGCGCAAGGGCGTTGCTTGGGAGTCGGCAGTTGCTAAGGGAACTAACATGCGTATGTTTAAGCATATTCGCAGGAAGTTGGACGAAGCAAATCTAGAACTTGGTGCTGAACGTGGCGAAGCACCTGATGCTACTGGCACGGGTCGTCGTTTCTCTCATATGATGGCGATTGCTCCTAACGCATCCTCGTCAATCATTATGGGCAACACCAGTCCGTCGATTGAACCATGGCGAGCAAACGCATATCGCCAGGATACTTTGTCTGGTGCATATCTCAATAAGAATAAATACCTTGACTTAATCATTAAGGCAGAGTCGGTAAATCAGAAGGAAGGTTGGTATGACGAGACATGGTCTTCGATTATCGCCAATGATGGTTCGGTTCAGCATCTGACTTGGATGGATCAAATTACCAAGGAAGTCTATAAGACCTCCATGGAAATTGACCAGCGTTGGGTTATTGAACACGCAGCAGACAGACAGAAGTTTATTGATCAGGCGCAGTCTCTCAATCTATTCTTCCGTCCTGACGCAAACATCAAATATCTACACGCTGTCCATTATCTTGCATGGAAACAGGGTCTGAAGACTCTATACTACTGCCGATCCGAAAAGATTGGTAAGGCAGACAAGGTTTCTAAACGTATTGAACGCGAAGCAATTAAAGAAATTGACTTTAAGGCAATGATTGACGGTGATACCTGTGTGGCATGTGAAGGATAACAAGGAGACAAAAATGTATTTTGCACAAATAGTATCAAAACCTGATTGCCCCTACTGCACTCTAGCAAAAGAGTTTATGCAGGGTATGGATATCCAATATACCGAGATGGTAGTGGGTCAAGATTGTCTCTGGGAAGACATTACCGCACAGTTACCTGATGTTAAGACGGTTCCGCAAATTTGGGTTAATGGCAACCACATCGGTGGTTATGATGATTTAGTGAAGTGGGCAGCAACAGTATGAGTTTGATGAGCGAACGAGCGTATTTTAAACCGTTCAATTATCCATGGGCGTATGATGCTTGGTTAAAGCATGAGCAGTCGCACTGGTTACATACCGAAGTGCCAATGCTCGAAGATGTAAACGATTGGAAGAAACGACTCACCGAGGGTGAAAAGCACTTCCTTACAAATATTTTCCGTTTCTTTACACAAGGCGACATCGATGTTGCTGGTGGATATGTAAAGAACTATCTACCGTATTTCCCTCAACCTGAAATTCGTATGATGTTGATGGGATTTGCGGCACGGGAGGCACTCCATGTTGCAGCGTATTCTCACCTCATTGAAACTCTGGGTATGCCAGAAACAACGTATCAAGAATTCCTTGAATACGAATCAATGCGAGCAAAGCACGACTACTTTACAGATTTGTCGAATGCAAATGGAACTCCTGAATCGGTCGCAACCAATATCGCTGCATTTAGTGCGTTCACTGAGGGTATGCAACTGTTCTCGTCCTTCATCATGCTCCTCAACTTCCCTCGTCACGGAAAGATGAAGGGTATGGGACAGATCGTTACTTGGTCGATTGTTGATGAAACGCAACACGCCGAGTCAATGATCAAGTTGTTCCGTTCGTATGTCGAAGAGAATCGTGAACTGTGGAACGATGAACTGAAGTCTCAGATCTACACTATTGCTGAACGCATGGTAGAACTCGAAGACAAGTTTATCGAACTCTCGTTCTCCATGGGTGCCATGGAAGATTTGACCGAAGATGATGTTAAGAAGTATATCCGTTATATCTGTGATCGCAGACTTATCAGTCTTGGTATGAAGGGTATCTTTAAGGTCAAGAAGAATCCTCTGCCGTGGGTTGAAGAAATGATCAATGCTCCGACCCACACCAATTTCTTTGAAAATCGCGCCACCGACTATGCGAAGGGTGCCTTGTCGGGTAAGTGGGAGGATGTCTGGGGCGTCGCTGCATAATAAATATTGCAATATACCCTCAAAAGGACAGGAAGAAACATGAAAAAAGTAACAATCACATTTACTAGAGAAAGTCTTGATACTCCATGGTATTGGCAAGTATTTGGCGGAACAACACTAAACCCAATGAATGCCTACATTGAAGAAAACTCTGACAAAATTGAAACTTTTGGATACGATACTCCACAAGGAGATAAAAATATCATAACTTTTACATTTTCAGATGATCAAATCTATCAAGATTTCAGAGCAATGCTAGAAGAAAACGTTGTTTCAGGATATGTTCAATATTGTCAAGATAACAATATTACTATTCAAACGGTGGTAGAAGATATCTAATGGAAGAGTTTGAGTGTTTTTCTTGTGATGCTGTTTTTACAGTCGATCACGATTTAGATACCGATTATTATAAGGTAAAACACTGTCCATTCTGTGGTTCTACTGTCATCGAGGAAGAAGAAGATCTCGACTTCGACGACTACTATGATGAGGAATAAATAGTCTACTTCGGAGTAGATTATGACAGTTAAGAAAAAACGTAAACCGTCGCCGAAGAAAGTGCATCGTGTATACTGCACCTACTTCGACGACGGTAAATTTTATATTGGGTATTCATGTAAGACAGAGAAACTATTCGAAAAGTATATTGGAGACCTGGATGTTTTTCGCAGCACTCTTAATGCTAGTAGCACTAGCGATTACTGGTGTCGCTGGTTACTTTTCGATATTGGGTTTGATGGCGATTTTCCCTGCATCACCACTGGCAGTTGCTGCCATGGGTGTTGTCCTTGAACTTGCTAAACTTACTACAGCAAGTTGGGTATACCGCAATTGGAAAAATGCCAATAGACTGTTGAAAACCTACTTCACGATCGCGGTCTGCGTCCTCTCGTTTATTACGAGTATGGGCGTATTCGGTTATCTAAGTAAAGCGCATATCGAACACACCACAGTTGGCGGTTCGGCACAAATTAAAATCGAGCAATTGGAAACTCAAAAGGCATCGGCAGAAAGGAGACTAAAGAATGCTCAAACTTCTTTGGATACTCTGGATAGACTCACTACTGGGGAAAATATCCTCGATGCTAATTACATTCGAAATCGACAAAAGAGGGAACGTGCGTCCCTTAATAAAGAAATCGAGAGTGCAACTGCAGACATTCAGACTATTGAGACTAATCTCATACCGCTCAAAACTGAAAACCTCAAACTCGAAGCGGAAGTAGGTCCGATCAAATACGTTGCAGAACTGTTCTATGGTAGTGGCGATAATGCTACTATCGACAAGGCAGTGCGCATGATGATCATAATTCTGATCTTTGTATTCGATCCTCTGGCAATTCTTTTGATCATTGCTGCGAATATGACATTTTTAAGCTTGACAAAAAAGGAAGAAGATAGTATAGTAGACTATGTCGTTGCTGATGTGGTTGAACCAACTCCTCCAACAGAGGCACCGAAGAAGGTTGTCAAGAAACGTAAACCAAAGAAGAAACCAGTTGTCGAGGCACCTGACTTCTTTGCGTTTGCCAAGCACGAGGATAAACCAATCTCGACGCACGACATGCCAGCACCAGATCCACCCAAGAGATCTTGGCGCGACGGTAAAATTATTATTGATGAAAACAATGTAAGGAAAATGTGATGGATACAACGAATCAAGAATGGCGCGATGGGTTGAAGGCGACTCTTGCCACTGGCGAAGCAACCGTTGAGTTTACTAAGGCAAACGGTCAGCATCGTGTCATGCGTTGCACCCTGCAGGAAGGTGTTGTTCCTGTATATAGTGAAAAGGGAACCGAACGTAAACCACCTAGTGGCGAAGTTCTCGTAGTTTGGGATCTAGAAAAGTCGGAATGGCGATCATTTCGATATAATAGTGTGACTTCTGTTCGTTTTGGGGCTTGACTTTTCTGTAAAATTATAGTAGAGTAATTATATTATGAAGAAAGGTGAGACTATGCACAAGTTTAAAGTTCCTGTTTCTGAGTCCAAGCATCTTGGAACAGAACCTGTGTGGGCGAGCAATTACGAACCCACAGACTATCAGTCGGAATTTGGCGCTGCACTCAATTGGTATAGTTATATCGTTGAGGCAAAGGACTGCCGTGCATTTCTCATCGATTGGTTTAAGACCGATAAGGATAAACTGAAGACTCTCAGTAAGATTCCTGACAAGTTGATCCCTCGCACCTATGCCAATACTGCTCGTATTGCCATGCGTGGTTTCCCCGTGACCGACGAACATAAGTCGCGTATTTGGGAAAAGGTTCAGGAAACTGCTAACAAGCGTATCAAACTCGAAGAGGATGACGATACTACTGCAGAACCTGTGATCAAGATCGCTAAGGTCTTGCCACTTGCTCCGAACTTTATCGTGTCTGATATTGACGATGAAATCGAGAATCTGATCATTGGCGAAGAAAACAAGACCATGGGTCAGATTCTTATGCCTTATCGTATGACCGACAAGCATTATCTCGAATGCATTGCCAAGATCGAACCGATGCTTGCTGAATTCAATGATCTTGCCGAAGCACGTCGACTGCCGAAGGGTCAACTGACTCCCGAGCAGCAGCAGTTGCTTGAAGGTTATGAGCATCTCACTGGTATGAAGATCGTCAAGGACATTGCGAAACTGCTCGAGTCATATATCAACGATCTCAAGAAGTCGCATATCAGCAAGCAGGTTGCTAAGGTCAAGAAGAAGAAACCGAAGGACAAGACTAAGTTGATCAAGAACATCAAGTTCTTGCAACAAGACGACACTCTGGGTATTACCAGCGTCGATCCAATCAATCTGCTAAATTGCAGTGAAGTGTGGACGTTTGACACCAAGACTCGTAAGATCTCCAAGTTCTATAGTCCTATCGGTGGTGGCATCACTGTCAAGGGTGCAGCACTGATTGGGTTCCAGGAGAGCATGTCCAGTTGTAAACTTCTGCGTAAACCAGATGTTCAACTCAAGGAATTTACTGAATTGAAGAAAAATGACTTGACAAAATGGTATTCTTCAGTTAAAAGTAAAGATGCACCAGTTCGTGCTCGACTGACTGCAACGACATTAATTTTGAAAGTATTTTGATGAACGATAACAGCGATAACGTTACTTACTTGAATTTTAACACGAAACATATCGACAAAGATTCACTAAGTTATTTTCTCGAAGGTGCTACTGAATACGCAGCATACCAAGACGCCGAATCATTTGCTGGTGCATGTCTGCGTGGTATTCTGATGGCAGCGGAAAAGAAAGTTGGTTTGAAGAATGAGAAGTTTCATTCCGATGCTGCCGTTATCGCTGTTATGATTACTGGACTTTATATGCGCCAAACAGGCGTAGAATGCCCAGAAACACATCTTCTCGATGATGTTCGCGAGGCATTAACTGTTATTAAAAAAGGTGAAGAAGAATGATTGTTGTTGATTTTAACCAAACTGCTATTAGTAGCATGATGGCAGAACTTGGTGGTCGCCGTGACGTGGAAGTAAATCTTCCTCTGATTCGGCACATGATCATCAATGCCATTCGCTCGTATAAGAAGAAGTTTGGTGCAGACTTCGGCGATATTGTGATTGCTTGTGACAACCGTCACTACTGGCGTCGTCAGTATTTCCCGAACTACAAGGCAAACCGTAAGAAGGCACGTCAGGAGTCTGGGTTTGATTGGTCTGCTATCTTCGAGGCACTTCATCAGATTCGTAGCGAACTGAGCGAACACTTCCCGTATCCTGTCATTGATGTTGATGGTGCAGAGGCAGACGATGTTATTGCAACTCTCGCCGAGTATAGTCAGACTTCGAACACCGATGGTCTGATGCCTAGCGCCGAACCTTTCCTTGTTCTTTCTGGCGACCACGACTTCGAACAGTTGCAGAAGTATAGCAACGTCAAGCAGTATGCGCCTGTTCAAAAGAAGTGGGTTAAGTTGACCGAATCGCCTGATGCCATCTTGATGGAACATATCATCATGGGTGATAAGGGTGACGGTGTTCCCAATATCCTGTCCGATGATGATACCTTTATCAATGGTCAGCGTCAGCGTCCTATTCGTAAGGATAAACTTGCCGAGTGGAAGACGCAGAAGCCTGAAGACTTCATCACCAATGATGAGATGTGGCGCAACTTCCAGCGCAATCGCGAACTGGTCGATCTGTCTCGCATCCCAGATGACATCAAGGATGCCATTATAGATAGTTATGAGAAACAGAAGGGTGGAGATCGTTCTGGTCTGTTGAATTATTTTATCGCAAATCGTATGAAGCAAATGATTGAGTTGGTCGATGAGTTCTGAGAGAGTTGGTATTACCGCAAGTTGTTTTGATCTGTTCCATGCAGGTCATGTCCTTATGCTGCAAGAAGCAAAGGAACAGTGCGACCGTCTGGTCGTAGCACTACAAACTGATCCGACAATTGATCGACCAGAGAAGAACAAACCTGTTCAATCCATCTTTGAACGTTGGGTTCAGGTGGAGGGTTGTAAGTATGTGGATCAGATTATTCCATACACGACTGAGGAAGATCTTCTGAACATTCTAAAGTCATACGACTGGGATGTTCGTATCATCGGGCAGGAATATTTCGGCAAGGACTTTACGGGTAGCGATCTGCAGATGGAGATCTACTACAACTCTCGCCGACATGACTTTAGCACTACTAATCTACGGAAGAAAATTGAAAATGGCACAAAGACTACCACCAAAAAAGTTTAAGCAGATCGATGAAGCATTAGTCTGGGCAAACGAAGCATCTTCTACGGAAGAATTGGTTGAACGCATTCGTGCGATCTCCCTTGGTAACAGCATCCTGATGCGATTCCTCGCATGGGGTGTAGGTTACGAACAAGGTCCAGTTAATCTTCCCGAAGGTTCAACTCCATACAAGGATGAAGGTCTACCATCAAATATGGCAGATACCACAATCACGCAGGAGTTTCGCCGTATTCTGACTCTCTTGCCAGAAGGCAGTGCAAAGAATCTTCCGCAGTGGCGTAGGGAAGAAATCTGGATGCAGATCTGTCAGGGTGTGCATAAGAAGGAAGCGGATTTGCTCGACGTGATCAAGGATCAGCGTTTGCTCGAGATTTATCCAACGTTTACCGTTCTTGAGAATTTCCTCCCAGGATGGAAGGCACCAGAGGTTAAGAAGAAGAAGTCGCCAAAAAAGTCCTCAGCAACCTTATAAATAAATTCTTTCCACCAGAAGTCAGGGAACAGAAATGGGGCAAATCTTAGAACATAAGCATCTTATTGTGAGAGCAGAATTAAACAATCCACCGCAGTGCGCTGAGGCAATTCAGGATTGGATGAAGAGTTTAGTCGATACTATCGGCATGAAGATTCTTATGGGACCGTATGCTGTTTACAGCGATATGGTCGGTAACCGTGGTCTTACCGCAGTTACGATTATCGAAACATCGCATATTGCAATGCACGTATGGGATGAAGTCGAACCTGCTCTCATGCAACTGGATGTTTATACTTGTTCTAAATTGAACATTGACGATGTCTTTGCTGCTCTACAGGAATTTGATCCACATCACGTGGAATACAAATATATTGATCGAGAGCATGAATTGACATTGATCGACAAGGGTGTTGCTTGAAATACTTTCTGTTTCTAAACAAGACAGAATTATGGATTGTTAAAGATCCGAACTTGGTTCCCAAACCACGTGAATTAATCTTACAGACAACTAATATCGAGTTGCTACGTTCTACTGCAGAAAAGCAACAACGTATTACTAAGGTTCACGATAAGGTTGCGCGCAAAAGAACTAAGTGGCACACTGATGAAGGTCGAAGAAAAATCGCAGAAGCAAAATTAGGAGATAATAATCCTAATGCTGGTGGTTTGACTTCGGAACATCGTGCTAAAATTAGTAGAACGATGCGAGGAACTAGACGAGGCGAAAACAATCCGATGTATAATCGGAGGCATTCTTATGAAACTCGTCGAAAGATGAGCATAACACAAAGAATGCGATCTAGAAGATGGTGTGTTGAACCTAGCGGGAAAACGCACTTGGTCGATCCGAGATCTTTTATTCTTCCATCTGGTTGGTTATGGGGAAGACTTTTACTCTCTTGCTGTGAAACCTGTTGTTCATCGAATAAAAAGAAAAATGAAAATCAAAATGATATAACACCATATGTTAAATCAAGTGTGTAAAATTTTGATAAATTATTAAAAATTATAATTTTTTAAGC
>RGCF01000074.1 GCA_009919265.1 Bacteroidota bacterium
GTGGCTATCAAAATGCCTATGATTGCAATGCAAAGCGATCCAGCCATCAATCCCCATTCCAATGCAAGTGAATGCGCATGTTCTCCATGACCCTTAGCCAGGATTTCATGTGCATTGTGAAAAATTGGATGCAACCAATGTTCAAGAATATTGATGTCTTCTCCAAAAGACAAGGCTTTTGGTATTCCCAACAATCCACCAAATACAGAGAGAATCGCGAGGATCCACAAAGGGATGGTCATGGTTGCGGGTGATTCATGCGGATGCACATGATGATGATCAAATCGCTCTTCTCCATGGAATGTAAGATACAGCAATCGAAACATGTAAAAGGCTGTGCATAAGGCTGCGAGGACACCTGCACCCCATAGTATTGGACTTCCATTCAGAAATGCATACCATAAGATTTCATCTTTTGAGAAGAATCCTGAGAATGGAAAAATTCCTGCAATCGCAATTGTACCAAGCAAAAAGGTGACATATGTTTGAGGCATGTATTTTTTCAAGCCACCCATTTTTTGGATGTCTTGTTCTTCATGCATACCATGAATGACAGAACCTGAACCAAGAAAGAGCAATGCTTTAAAAAATGCATGAGTCATCACATGAAATACTGCCGCAGTATATGCACCAACTCCCAATGCAATAAACATGAATCCTAATTGACTCACTGTTGAATATGCCAACACTTTTTTGATATCATTTTGTACGATACCCACGGTTGCAGCAATCAATGCAGTCGTAATGCCAATACCTGTAATTACCGCCATGGTTGTATGCGACATTGCAAATAATGTTGAATTTCTTGCAATGAGAAATATACCGGCTGTCACCATCGTAGCAGCATGGATCAATGCTGATACAGGGGTTGGACCCGCCATCGCATCAGGGAGCCACACGCCCAATGGAATCTGAGCTGACTTTCCGGTACAACCCAAAAACAGAAGTAATGTAATTGCTGTGATGAGCCCTGCATCAACACCTTGGGTTGCGGCCATCATATTGACGGTTGTATAATCCAATGATCCAAATCTCCAAAAGATGAGGAACATTGCAATCAATACACCAAAGTCACCAATACGATTTACGATAAATGCTTTTTTAGCGGCATCACCTGTCCAAACAATATGCGAACCTTCAAATGTTCTATCATACCAAAAACCAATCAGTAGATATGAACATAAACCTACACCTTCCCAACCAAGAAATGTTAAAACAAAATTGTTAGCAAGGACAAGATTCAGCATCATAAACACAAACAGATTCAAATAGGCAAAGAAGCGCGGAAAACTTTTGTCTCCATGCATATAGCCAATTGAATAAATGTGAATCAATGTTCCGATACCAGTGATGATCAGGGTGTAAAGAATGGATAATTGATCTACTTGATATGCTATATCAATTGACAATGCCCCGGTATGAATCCATGGGAATACATGAATAACATGCGTACGTGCTTCTGGTGCTTCTCCAATCAATTGAAGAAAAATTCCAACAGCCACCAAAAAAGCGCCACCTACTGCAGCACTTGCAATGCCACCAATAAGTTGTTCATTGTGCAATTTCTTTCCGAAGAAGCCAATGACAAAAAAGCCAATGAGTGGAAGGAGAGGAACGAGGTAGATCAACTCAGCCATATAAAACACTTAAAGTTAATGTAATCAAAGGTTAAAGGTCATGCTTCTGATAGAGCATGCTCAATCGGCAAATCAACATTTTTAAAACTAATACGCATTTCTTCATCAACACATAGCATAGAATTGCGCTCAACTTTCATCCATTCTGAACGCTTCGATGTGAATGGTTCAGATGCAACCACTATTGCGCTTGGCTTACCATTGCTTGGCTCCATCAAACATGATTCTTCTCTGCAATGATATTCCTTGCCATACATATAATACATTGAAGCTGGCTGCACACTGTGATTTGTTGTATATCGAACTGCAATCAAACTATCACCATCTGTTAAACAAGCATTGATATATGAATGTTGTTTCACCGATGCCTGAAGGAGAATTTCACTCAAATCATGCAATGCTTTTTCCATTGCCAACTTCAACTGCTCACATGAGATATCAGCATAAGGATTGTCAATGTGATTCAACACAAGTCCAAATAAATGTTCGGAATCTGTCGAACCTGAAATTGCATCATATGCAGTATCATTCAAACTGCGCAACAGTGCTCTTCGAATGTCTTTAAATCCTCCAATCACGCCATTGTGCATGAACATCAAACGACCGCATGTGAACGGATGAGAATTATATTCTTCAACCGGCATTCCTGGCGATGCTGCCCGAACATGTGCAAACATTGAAGGAGCGTGAATTTTTCTAGCAAGATTTCGAAGATTTTGATCGCTCCATGCTGGCTTTATGCTTCGAAAAACACATGGCTCCGGATCTAAATCAGGCGCATACCAACCAATACCAAAGCCATCACCATTTACCTGCGCACTCATCTCGCCAGCATTGACGCTTTGTGCGGATATCAGCGAATACCTCGGCTTATAGAGCAGGTCGTCCGCCAAAACCGGACTCCCCAGATATGCGACAAATCTGCACATACGGAAATTCTCGCTTAAAAAGTGCCTAAAAATACGAAAGAGCGAACACTTCACCAACCACGGAATGCCATCGATCGTCCCTTAAAGCAGGTTGAAAGAAAAGTTATCCACAGTTTATCAACAAAAAAAAATCCGCTTGATTCATTGAATCGAAGCGGATATATCAGAAGTTTTTATTGATCAAGCAGCTTGCTTATCTGTACAGTAGGTTTCATAGACGCCATCTAGAAGTAGATTTAAAGCATCGGCAGCTTCACGAGCGGCATCAAGGGCGATAACTTTTTGTTCATCTGTAGTACATAAGCGAACGAGTGCATCACGAGTAACTTGTCTGTGAATGATGTCTGCATGTTCATGCACCTCAAAAAACACAAGTGCATCTTCGCAATCGAGATCATAATTCTTTTTTAGACCTTCAATCTTAGTCGTGCAGATTTCTGGTATTTGTGATTCATATGCATACAATGCTGCAAGACCTTCAGCTGGATTATCCTTGCCTGCAAGTTCTTTCAGAATTTGCACAGATTGCTTTGTATGTGGGAGATATTTACGTGACATCATCTCTTCTCTACTGATTCCGAGAGAATCCCCGAATCGGCGCCAAAGTTCAGGATGATTATTTGGTCCATGCTCTTCTTCAATCAAGTTTTCAAGCAGCATCTGGCGTACTTCCATATCATCGCACTTTGAATGTGTTGCGCTCACATATGTTGGGAAGTGATGCACTTGTTGATAATACTCAAGAGCATATTCACGCAACATTTGCTTTGTCAAATCGCCAGTATTCCACATTTGATAAAATGGATGCTGAAGCATATGACGCTCATTGATGATTGCATCTAATTTTTGGAGAAATTCCTCATTTGTCATGATTATGTCCTGTGAAAAATTGATCATGAATATTGGTTAGCAAAAATAGTGTTTTTTCGTAGTTTACTTCCATAATTTTTCCCCAATCACATGGTGCACTATGGGAATGACCAGAAGAACGATGTTGGGCTTGGCTATTTCAGGCTTTGTAGCCAAAGCAAGCATAAGACATCCAAACAATCAGTCAAATAACCAACAAATCAGCTCCCTTGGTTCCGAATTCGGACCAAAGGTCATTTCTACTTGGCCATTCGGCATAGATGCTAATGCCAATGCGATGGATGTGCTCAGTAAAGGTGGCTCATCGCTCGATGCTGTTGAGCATGGAGTACGAATAACAGAAGCTGATCCAACTGTTACATCAGTTGGATATAATGGGAGTTTGGATCGCGATGGGCATTTGACTTTGGATGCCTGCATTATGGACCACCGAGGCATGTGCGGCTCTGTGGCTTGCCTTGAGCATATAAAACATCCGATTTCTGTGGCAAGAGCCATCATGGAAAAAACTCCCCATGTCATGTTGGTGGGTCAAGGTGCACTTGAATTCGCAGTGTCACAAGGATTCACAAAAGAAAATATCGTCACTGAAGATGCAATACGGAGATGGGAAGAATGGAAGCAATCGAACGCTATTCCTCCCCCAACTCCCGAAAACCACGATACGATTGGATTGCTGGCAATGGATTCCAATGGGAATATTTCCGGTGCATGCACCACAAGTGGTTTGTCATATAAATTACCAGGCAGGGTTGGTGATTCACCTTTGATTGGGCCAGGTTTATATGTAGATAATGAAGTTGGTGCTGCAACTGCTACTGGCGTTGGAGAAGCAATCATCCGTGTGGTAGGTAGTTTTTTGATAGTCGAATTGATGCGTTCTGGGATGGAGCCTGAAATGGCTTGCAAAGAAGCAGTGAAACGCATTGTGAAAAAACATCCCGAGCAACATGCATCATTGCAGGTTGGTTTTATTGCATTGAGAAAAGATGGGAAAACAGGCGCATATGGCATGAGAAAAGGTGAATTCTCCTATTCTCTAACAGACGGAGCGAACCCAAAAGGAAAGGTTATCACTGCTCCTTCTTGGCTGGATTAATATTGTTTAAACAAGAATGTAAGAACATAGACAAGCATGCTTAATCGTAAAGTCCAATCAGCATGCTTTGGCATATATTTTTTATAGGAATTCCACAAAAAAGCATACCCACATACGACAACTACAATTGAAAGAGTCAATAAGAAAATGTCAAAAGGGCTCACTCTCATAGGTAATAGTGCTTTCAGCACTTTGCCTGAAATTGGCGCACCATAAATGATGATGCCCTGCCCAACATAAATAACCAATGATTCTTTGCCACTGAGTGATAATATCCGAGAAATAGGCCCCTTCAAATAATCTTGAATCAGATAAAGAAATGCAAATACAATGAGAACTCCGGCCACTCTAAATACCATATGCATTGGAGAAACCAACCACCAATTCATAGTATTGGAATAATAAGTCCATGGGATATATGTAGATGCATAAACTAATCCCAATAATCCGGCTCCTATTGCAAGATACTGTTTCGCTCTCATTGATCTGGATTCGGCAATCATGAAATAATGCGTGATGATATACCCAGCAAAATAGTATACAGACCAAGGAAACAGTGGAAATGATGCATGAGGATATGTGGTCACATACATTCTGAAAAACAATGGAATTTGTGCGATTACCGTTGGGTCAATACTCCAGACCAATGGCGTAAACACTCCTATGAATAAGAATGCACACCATGAAAATATGATCATCCTTGAGAGAGATCTTGAGAGAAGTAGTCCCAATAAAGCAATGAAAGAGGAAGCAACAATTAATTGAAGAACATTACAATCTAAAAACCGCGTCCATTGTCCTTCATTGAATTGCAACATGCTCCCAAAGGAAAATCTAGGTGGCTGTAATGAATATCCAATCACTAGAATGAAGAGCAACCTTCTTACATAGGTCCAAAAAGGCTTTTGGAATGTCACATAATCACTGATTTTTGACTCTAATGCCAGTCTAAACCCAGCACCCGCGCAAAAAATGAATGCCACGGCCACAAACCCATTGCTGATCTGAAGAATATTGAATAATGTATTGCCTTTGAATGCAGAATCCAAAAAGGCATTTACGGCATGGGTTTCTATCATCCAAATACAGGCTATTCCCCTGAGGATGTCTATGAAGGTAAGTCTTTGTGAAGCCATGCGCTTTTGAACAGCGAATAGTGGTAAATTTGCAAAATGTATTGCATACTCTCATTCTTGACAAAGATAGCAAAAAACCATCATGAGAAAAGTTAGAACAATATATATCTTGGGATGCATTTCCTTTTGTTTGACCTGCTTTCAAGGAATTATCCTCGCTCAAGTTTCAAATGATTCAGTGATTGTACTTCGTCATGCAGTTATCAATCCGATGAGTTATACCTATGCGATAAAAAGTATGGTATCGCAATCCCTAGGTGAAATGATTGATTTTGATGCGAAGACTTCTGCCATCACTGAAATGAACTTAAGCACGAAAAAAGAAAAGAATATTGAATATACCTACTCATATTTGCCTGGCACCATCACATTAAGTGGACTATCAATTGCCGGAATTCCGGATACTACTTTTACATCAAATGGACCACTGGTTCCGCCCATCAAAGAAATGCTTACTCCAAAAGGAATCGTGTTGCAGCGTATGGAACATGAAACCAATTCAACAATACCAGGTAGGTCTGAGCAATTAATGCAGTCACTAACACAAGGAGCACGATTCTTTTTGTTAGAATTTCCTAAGGATCCGGTAAAACTTGGTACATCTTGGAACATTGTGAAATCTGATACAGTTGGAACCCAAACAAAAGAAGGCAAATCAACCATTGTTTTGCATACTGAATTGGATTGCAAAGTGATTCGCACTTCCGTAGTTAATGGCATCAATAAAGCATTCATTGAATGCGGATCCAATGCTCTTGGATTCTCCGGGAATGTAGAACAACAAGGCATAACGATGATCATTGACGGCGAGGGCTCAGCAAGAGGTACCTATGCAATCGATTTGGAAACAGGCTTGCCAATTGATGCAACATTGCTCATGGAATATGAATTAAGAATGGCAGCAACAGGACAGGAACAAATGCTGGTCCCAGTTCGAATGACAATGGAGACAATGTATCAACGATTGCGTTCAATGGCACAACCAAACAAATCCCAACAAATCAATCAGGGAAAGAGATAAGAGATATGAACTTCCGTTTAGTATTCTTCGTTCTATCAATGATTTGTTGCGCATGTTCAATGCATGCTCAGCAATTTCCGGATATTGTCAATACAAAAGACAGCTCGCGATATGCATATAGATTTCTTCCCGGCGATACATTGTTATACGAAGCAATTTCTCTTGATAGTGTGTTGATTGACAAACAACCACCGCTTTTAAGAGAAAGAACAGAGCGATTCCTGCTCTCTTGCGATTCGGTTGATAAAAAACATAGGATGTATCTATCTCAGCGATTGATCGATGTCAAGATTTCTGAATACAGCGGGATCTCACAAATAGTTGAACGAAGATCGCATGAGTGGCTACACAAGAAGATTTCATTTATCATGGATTCGACTGGTAAAAGATATGGGTTTGGAAGTCAAGACTCCATTCAATCAATGCTCTCACCAGGCAGCGCTTTTCAACCTATCATGTTTCAATTTACTGGTAATGATTACCACTATATCAATAGCGGTTGGATAATAGAAGATACGATCGATCTGCCTGAATGTGGAATTCCAGCTCCAATGATCACCTATCTATCTTCGATGAGAGCCAAAGCTGAGCTTGACACATTGAATGTTCATTGCACTAGATTTGAATCAACAATGAGTGGACAAGGCACATATCAAACAAAAACTACTTCAGGTCAAACATTACGAACAACAGCAATCATAGCGGGTTTTACACGCATGACATTATCCAAAGAATTGCAAATTCCATTGCACTTTTTTGGAACAAATGAAAATAAGACAACCATGATGCTCAATACTTCAAAAGGAATGGCAGAACAAAAAGCCAAGCATTATGTAACAACCAATATCACATTAAAGAAAATGGTTTCAACTAGAGGAAATATCACCATTACAGATAAGACTTCAACTGAAACTTCTAATAAATCAACAAACACAAAAAGAAAGAAAAAGTAATGCGTAACAATTACGCATTCTTTTCGTAGAGTATCTGCATTTATTTATCGACAAAAAGCAAGTTCATGAATTGTTTATCACGCATCATTCCCATCTTCACTTTATTTCTACTGCTTACACAGGCATTCGCCCAAAAGACCGATATGTCTTCCACAGGTGCAATCAGAGTGTATACATTGCAAGAATGCTTATCAATCGCAGATTCTACCAATCTGGATATATTGGCTGCGCAATCCACTATTCAAGGAGCAGAAGCTGATAAGAAAGCAGCAATGGGTGCATATTTTCCACAAGTCAATGCCAATATGGGATATTCAAGAAGATTGAATGAACTTGGCGGAGGACAATTCAATATCGGCGGATTCAGAGCACCTGCAGATCAGTTCTCACTTTCATCTACAGCAAATGTCACAGTATTTGATGGCTTTGGAAGAGAATCAAGAATAGATGCTTCACACTATTCGTTAACTGCAATTCAAGAGAATATCAAACAAACAAAACAACAAATTGCACTTGCAATCTATCAACGCTACATAGCAGTTTTGAGATCCATGCAAATTGTTGGAATAAGAACAGAGAATCTCAATCTGGGGAAATCACAATTGGCGAGGGTAATAGCAAGATTCGAAGCAGGGGTTTCTCCTATTGCTCCCGTCTACGCTCAAGAAGCAGACAATGGACAAAGAGAGTTGGATTTGATTCAAGCTGAGAATCAGCTTTCTATATCAAAAGCAGAATTGTTGTCATCAATGGGACTATCCCCCGACATGAAGGCATCATTTGATGAACGAAGCATTCCTGCGGAGATTCAAACTGAATCATTACAACAATTTCGAAATCAATATGGATCACTTGAAGAGTCAATTGTTACAGCATTAAAAAAACGATATGATTATTCTGCCGCTGGAAATCGTATCAGTGCAGCAAAGTCATCTGTTGATGCATCCAAAAGTGGATACTATCCCAGAATAGGAGCAACTGGTGGATGGAGCTGGTTTAATTCTGAATTGAACAACTTTGATTTATTTTCAAGATCCTTCATTGGATTCTCAATCGATGTCCCAATCTTTGATGCATTCAGAGTGCAGCAGCAATTGGAAAATTCGAGAGTGCAATTACAACAATCTGAAATAGAGTATAAGCGTTTAGAACAAGCAATTAGGACACAATTGCAAACAGGCCTCTTAAATCTTACTGCTGCTGAAAAGCAAATGGATATCACTGCACGTTCACTAAAGTCAGCAGAGCTCAATTATCAAAGTGCAAAAGAACGCTTTGATGTAGGAACTGCCAATATTTTAGAATTTCAAACAGCTAATACACAATTAGTCACGTCGAAAATTAATCGCATCAATGCAGTCTATAATTATGTTGATGCACAATATCAAATACGCTTCGCCATTGGCGATCTATAATTTTTTTTCAATCTGTTATTTGAATCGTATGGCAAAGAAATCACGCAAAGCAAGAAATCTTACACTCATTAGTTTGGGTATATTTTTATTCATCCTTGGATATGTTGTTTTTAAACCTAAAGATGAAACCATTCCGGTTACAATTACGAAGGTTGAAAAAAGGACTATCACTCAAAGAGTGAGTGCAATTGGAAAAATCAGACCTGAGATAGAGGTCAAGATTTCATCTGAAGCATCCGGGGAGATAATATCACTCGGATTTAGAGATGGCGACTCAGTGACTAAAGGTCAATTGCTTGTTCGTATACAACCAGACATTGTATCTTCTCAATTAGAACAATTTTCTGCATCAGCCGAAGCTGCAAAGATTGCAATTGATGGTGCAAAAGCTGAAATGGAAAGAGCAAATGCTGATTTCAAACGCATCAATGATCTCTATGCGAAGCAGTTTGCTTCAAAAGAAGAATTTGATAGAGCAAAATCTACCATGGATCAAGCTATTTCTCGTTATCGTGCATCAGGTTCTGAATATTCCCGCTCATTTTCTGCTTTGAAACAAATGCGCTCTCAAGCATCGAGAACAACTATTTATGCTCCGATGAGTGGAACAGTCACAAATCTCACGGTTGAAGCAGGGGAAAAAGTTGTTGGAACTGCGCAAATGCAAGGCACAGAAATGATGCGCATCGCAGATCTGAATGTTATGAATGCTTGGGTTGATGTTGATGAAAATGATATTGTTTTCGTAAAAATTGGTGATACAGCAAGAATTCGTGTTGATGCAATGCCTGATGTTGAACTTGTTGGTTATGTCTATGAGATTGGACATTCAGCAAAAACATCCGCTGCAGGAACTCAAGAAGAAGTAACAAATTTCCAAGTCAAGATACGCATCATTGATAAGAACAAACAATTGCGTCCAGGCATGAGTTGTTCAGTTGAAATTGATACAGAAACTCATCGCGATGTTATGTCTGTTCCATTGCAATCAGTAACAGTTCGTATGAATGCAAAAAAGGATGAAGAAGAAAGTGGCAGTATAACCGAAGATCAATCAACAAAAAAGACAATGATAAAAAGACCTCCCTCTGTTGTATTCATAAAAGAAGGAAATACTGCCAAAATGGTAAGAGTTGAAACAGCACTGAGTGACCGGGGCTTCATTGAAATTACTAGAGGACTCAGCATAGGGCAAGAAATTATCAGTGGTAGCTTTCAAGCAGTAAATAAACTACTGATGGATGGTAGCATAATACGGATCGATAATGGCCAAGACCAAGGTGGTAAATAATGAGCAATCCGCTTATTCATATTGAACATATCTCGAGAATGTATGAAATGGGTGGCGAGACAGTACATGCATTACGCGATGTTTCGCTTGACATTCATCCCAATGAATATGTTGCACTCATGGGTCCATCCGGTTCGGGTAAATCCACACTCATGAATATTCTTGGTTGTTTGGACACTCCGAGTTCAGGCGTCTATACATTTAAAGGACTGGATGTAAATGAAATGACCGATGATGACCTTGCTGATATTAGGAATAAAGAAATTGGCTTTGTGTTTCAAACATTCAATTTATTACCAAGAGCTACTGCACTCAAGAATATTGAATTGCCATTGATTTATTCCGGCATACCAGCTGACGAGCGAAAAGAAAGAGCGGTAAAGGCATTGGAAGATGTTGGCCTGGGTGATAGAATGCTTCACCGACCGAATGAATTGTCAGGAGGGCAAAGACAAAGAGTGGCAGTCGCCAGAGCACTTGTTACAAAACCATCCATTATTCTTGCAGATGAACCAACAGGAAATCTTGATACAAAAACAGGTATTGAGATCATGAAATTATTTCATGATTTGTGGGAAAAAGGCAATACAGTCATACTGGTTACACATGAAGAAGAGATTGCTCGACATGCTCGACGCATCATTCGAATTCGTGATGGAAAAGTTGAATCAGATACCATCAATCAACAACCTGTCACTTCTTTTGTCAATACATGATTCGAATTATTGAAATACAGGAATCGATCCGTATCGCATTTGAAGGACTGCAAGCAAATAAATTGCGTTCATTCCTAACGACATTGGGTGTTGTGATTGGAATTACTTTCGTGATTTTAATGGGATGGTTTTTGAATGGACTCGATGCAGCATTGGAATCAACCGTGAATTTGCTCGGCACTGATGTGATGTATATTGATAAATGGTCTTGGTCCGGTGGACAAAACTGGCGAAAGACCATGCAAAGAAAAAACATTACCTATCAACAGGCTATGGAATTTTGTAATTCCATAAAAACAGCTGAAGTAAGTTTACCTGAAGCTCATAAGTGGGGCACCACACTGAAAGAACGCGAGAGAACCATCACAGGAATCTCAGTGATAGGCGTTCCCTATTCATATGCAAAACTTCCTGCTGGCACTATCCTCTATGGAAGATTTTTTTCTCAATTTGAAGATGAATACAGTACCAATGTCACGGTACTCGGTTTCAATGTAGCAAAAGCATTATTTCCTGAAGGAGATGCCATTGGACGCACCATCAAAATTGGGGGACGATCTTTTGAAATCATCGGGGTTATCATCAAGCGAGGAACACTGATGATGGATTTTGTCGACAATCAAGTAATCATTCCAATATCTACTTTTTTTGGTGTCTATGGAATGTCAAGTCGCAGTATTTCCATTGCAGTAAAAGCAGGAACTGCAGAAAAGCTTGATGAAACGAGAGCTGAGGCAACCGGGCTTATGCGTTCTGTGCGCAATATACCTCCGGGTGGCGAAGAAGACTTTTCTATCAATGAAACACAAACATTCAAAGAGCAGGTAGAAACATTACGACTTGCCACATGGGGAATCGGCATTGGACTGACACTCCTTTCATTCACTGTTGGCATCATTGGCATTATGAATATCATGTTTGTATCCGTGACTGAAAGAACAAAAGAGATAGGCATAAGAAAAAGTTTGGGAGCAAAAAGCACATCCATTTTAACACAGTTTTTAGTGGAGTCGGCTTCGCTCTGTCTTGTCGGTGCAGTAATAGCATTTGTTTTTTGTTCCATTGTGATTGCAATTGCAGTTCGGCTTGTACCCGAAGCTGATTTCTTAAGTCCATATGTACCTCCACAGCTTATTATCATTGCAGGCATTGTCTCAATCATAGTTGGTATCTTGGCTGGAATTGTACCAGCCATGCGCGCTTCTGCACTAGATCCAGTGGAAGCTCTTCGTTATGAATCTTAGAACTTTATGAATATTCTAGAAAGCATCGTACAAGCTTTACAATCCATCAGAGCAAATAAACTGCGAACGGTCCTGACACTTCTCAGTATATCCATTGGTATTTTTGCAATTATTGGCGCTGGCACAGCAGTGAATACATTGGAGGGATCTTTTAATTCCCAGTTGATAGCGATGGGACAAAATACATTCATGATAAAAAGAACACCAAGTGTCAATTTTGGAAATTCATGGCGCAAGTATAGAAATCGTAAAGACATCACATTGCAACAAGCAAAAGAATTCAAAATGCAAATGGAGGGGATTTCACTTCCTTCAATTCACAATGAAACTGATGGATATACTGCAAAGAGTGGAAATGTTTCTACAGACCCTACAGTTACATTAATTGGAGCAGACGAAAACTTCTTTATCGTTAAAAATTTTGTTCTTGAAACTGGAAGAGCATTTGGATTAACAGAAGTGAATTCAGCAATCCCTGTTGTAATCATCGGTAATGATTTAGTTGTGCAATTGTTTAATGGGGAAAATCCTCTTGGTCAATTTATCACATTAAAGAATCAACGATTTCAAGTAATAGGAACATTAAAAACTCAAGGGTCGATGTTTGGCAGAAGTTTAGATGCTCAGGCAATTATTCCAATCACTGTATTCTCTCGTTATCACAGCGATGAATGGACAAGTTCTGTAGAAATTACTACAAAGGCATATTCTAAAGAGCAATTATCTCAAGCCGTTGATGTATCAATTGGCATCATGCGTTCACTAAGAAACCTCAAGCCTTGGGAGGAAAATTCATTTGAAGTGGAAACGAATGAATCGGTGAGTAGCCAATTCGCATCTTTTTCAAATTATCTTCAGATTTTTGCATTGGGTTCCGGATTGATTTCCCTGCTTGCCGCCGGCGTTGGCATCATGAATATCATGCTTGTATCAGTAAAAGAACGCACAAAAGAGATTGGCATTCGAAAAGCTATAGGAGCGAAGAGATCATGGATTTT
>RGCF01000075.1 GCA_009919265.1 Bacteroidota bacterium
TCCTGATGGAAGAGAGGTTGCGGGTGATATTTTATTGACTATCGATAATAAGCTATATGTTACAACAACTGACGGTATAAATAGTTATTTCTCTGAATATGATTATAATACCGGTAACAGAACAGTTGATGTTGTAATTCCAATATCTAAACCGTATGGTATGTTTGTGTATAACAACCAAATATATATCCCAATTCATATGATGGAGTAATCGGTGGATGAAAATGTGAAAATGTATCTGGTATATCCCAATTAAATATGCTCGGCGTTGCTATATAATTCCCCAAATCCTCATAATGCCCCCACATTGTTTGAAAACCATCCCATGTCAAGATATTGCAATCTTGATGACATATCGTCGGTTCATACCAAAGCGTATGTTGCACCGACATCAATGGTCTCTTACGACTATACTTTTGTTGATATATCTTTTTTACTTTCGTCGGTAATCCATATTTATTCATCACATACTCACCCTGTTTTACTTTTGAAATATGCTGATACATTGCATTACTTTTCAATACAAAACCATTCATGAATTATTTATAGATTATTATTGGCACTTTTAGATGATCCGTTCTCGTATGTCTTATAAATGCTGTGAATTTATATGGATAATGTCTTGGCGTTTGTTGTCTGCAAATCTGCTTAATTATATTCAAAACTTATGTCGAGTCCCTTTTGGTTTATATAAAAAGTTACCCGTTACAAAAGACGATAATAATGCTATACGAGATTTTATTGTAAATATGAAAGATTCAATGGATACAAAAATTTATGGACATAAAGACACCAAAGATCACATTGTACGTTTGCTTGCCCAATGGATATCCAATCCAGAGTCAAAAGGTTTGGTTATTGGTATTCAAGGTTCAATGGGAACAGGAAAAACTACTCTGATTAAAGATGCTATTTGTAAAGTTTTAGGATTGCCATTTGCATTTATTCCCCTTGGTGGAATAAGTGATGGGTCATTTTTAACAGGTCATAGTTATACATACGAAGGATCTATGTGGGGAAACGTTGTAGACAATTTAATGAAGTGTGGTTGTATGAATCCTGTTTTTTTCTTCGATGAACTTGATAAAGTTAGTTGCACTCACCATGGAGATGAAATTATAAATATATTGATTCATATGACCGATGCCTCACAAAATGATAATTTTAGAGATAAATATTTTTCAAATATTGAATTTGATATATCCCGTTCGCTCATTATTTTCTCATATAATAACGAACAAAACATTAATCCGATTTTAAAAGATAGAATGGTGAGAATATCAACAAATGGTTACTCAGCAAATGATAAGGTTATTATATGTGAAAAACATATGATTCCTTCTATAATGAAAGAATTTGGCTTCAAATCAGATAGTGACATAGTATTTTCAAAAGAAATTTTAAAACTAATCATTTCGCAGGTAACAAAAGAAGAAGGTGTGCGTAATTTAAAACGAGCTCTCTACAATATTGTAAGCAATCTAAATCTTCAAATTATATTACAATAGATAGAGAAAGAAGATTATCATTCTCTGTGTTAAAATGGCAAGATCCCCCATTGATTTATGCATCTCTCAATAATGTCCTAATATCATTGGGAAAAAACTATTCCATCATTCTTGTTCCGGAATTGAATGGCACGCATAGAACAATCATTCGACAAGAATATTGATAGAACTGTCGTATCAATTAAAGCTGCACGTAAAAGAGGTAAATGCTTTGTTGTCTTCTCTAATGAAGATTATATCCTTCTAGAAAAGGATTTAATTTATGAATTTAAGATTGCTAAAGACTTATCAATAAGTTCAGATATAATTACTTTACTGTTACGAAGAGAGGAGTTAATTGAAGCAAAAAAGAAAGGGTTACAATACGCTACATATGCATTAAGATCTTCATTGCAGGTGTTCAAAAAACTATCACATCTTGGGTATAATAAAGATACTATAGAAAATGTAATCCAATTTCTGAAAGATTTCAATTATCTATCAGATGAAACTTTTGCAATACAATACACAAAAGCAAAGATTCAACGTAAACACTATGGCTACCAAAGAATTAAAAGAGAACTTGAATTAAAAGGGATTGCTCAGGATATTATTAGTAATACATTAAAAAATCATTATCCAGAAGACATTGTTTTGGATACTGCTAGAATGTCTGCTGAAAAAAAACTCCGGTCTGTTTCTTTTAGAAACGAAGAGAAAAAGAGGGCTCAACTTTATGCACATTTGGTAAGACAAGGCTTTCCAAAAGATATTATTTCGCTAATAATGAAAGAATATACTTAGATCTTTGTACCCGATAATGCAAGAACTCTATGAAATTGATCGCTCGTGAGTTGCATTACACTTAATCTTGATTGTTTTACTAAGGGCATTTCTTTAAGAATAGCATCTTCTTTAATATTGGATAGTGAGATTGCTATTTTCAATTTCTTTACGGCCTTTAAATCGACGACACACCACCTTATATCGTCAGTTGTTGGATCCGGGTATGATTCTTTTACTACTTTAGCAATACCAACAATTTCAAGACCTTCATTCGAATGATAGAATAAGACTAAATCACCCTTTTTCATTGAAACAAGGGTATTTCTAGCTTGATAATTCCTAACTCCATCCCAAAATGTTGTACCATCTTTTTGAAATTGGTCCCACGAATATTTAAATGGTTCAGATTTTACAAGAAAATATTGCATGTTATTGTGTGAATGGTTTTAATGTTTGATAATCTTTACCTAGAACTACAGAAGCTCTTAAGTATAAATTTGTATCATAATCATGTTTTACTGTTGAATCTGGCAAGCCTAATGCGTGAGCTACATTTTGTGCTGAGACTGTATCTGATAAATGATCTATTACAAAAGAATGTTCTCTTAATGTATCCGAAGTTGTAATCTCCACCACATCGAATCCTCTATCTCTAAAGAAGTTCATAGCTTTTTTTGCTAGTCCCTGAATACCGGTTGCATTAATGATATTTATCTGTATGTACACATCTGATACTGTACGTCTTTTTTCAACAGGAACAATAGCAGTTATTGGGGGATTGATAAATACTTTATCAATCAAAACATACAATAGATACAATGATACAATACCCATTATGGATAGCAGGAGTACTTTTACTGTTAATCCTATTGGTATGGATATTTGATCTAAAAACTTCTTCATAAAGTGAATGACATGTCTTTCTTAGACAATTGATTTAAAAGCATTTTTCTAGCCCTGAACAAGGTGATTTTGATTGTGCCTAATGGCAGATTCATTTTAGTTGATATTTCTTCATATGACAATTCTTCAAAATGTCGTAGTTGAATGCACTCACGATACCTATCTGGCAAATTGTTGATAGCAGCATACAATTCATGTTTAGTTTCAGTATTTGCAATATGAATGTCAATGGCTATCGTTTTGTCAGGAACTATTTCATGGATAGTAGATTGATCTGGATGTAAACCACCAATTGGGACTGGTCTTATTCTTTTTCTTCTGAAATAATCTATACAAGTATTTGATGCTATTTTGTACAACCATGCAGGGAATGGATAGGAATGATTATAAGTATGAAGAGCTGAAAAAGCTTTAATGAAGGTATCTTGTAAAATATCATCAGCATCATCTATATTCTTTACCATTTTTAAAATATAGGCATAGATGATTTTGTGATATCGATTCCAAAGTAATTCAAAGTCACGTTGATTACCACTTAATATAGAGGTTATAAGGGATAGATCATCTTTTCCATTATTATGATCTTTGAATGTTTGCATGGTGATAATCACAGATTATTGTGTTTGACCAAAATGCGCACCTAATGTCAATGTAAAGAATCTACGTTCAGGTTCATTTTGTTCTCTACCTATAAAATTAATGGTATTCATTTTGGCTTCAAGGGTCGCAGTTAGAATTTTAAGATTTACATCGATTCCGGCTCCAATTCCAAATCCAATCCTTTGTACAGATTCATCCTCTGGTGGCAATGGAAATGTTTGACTTCTATAATCTACATCAACGGAATTCATGAGATAGTTATATGTCACATCGCCCAAAACATGAAATGATACTAGACCTTTATTAAACTGATACATCATGCCAGCTTGAATTGGCACCACATTTTGAATAGTGGTCATCATTGCTAATGTATCCTTTGGATTTACTTGATTAATAATTGGGATCACACTTTGCGGAAATCTTGCTAAAGATACACCACCTACAAACCAAAATTGATCATCTACATGCTGTCTTAGACGAATACCTATTGTATAACCAGTTCTTGAAGCCTCTCTAAGGAGAATGCCGGTAACATTTTGTGATGTAATGAGATCTGTATTATACACTTGATTTAATAGGTCCGAAGGAGTTGCCATTCCAGCAAAAACTCCAAATGAACTTTGCGACCATATTGGTGTGTTCATAGAGCAAAGCGCAATGATTATAGCAATAATCGTTTGATTCAGTCTTGTCATGGTATATCTTGTCATTTGTACAACCTTATTTAAAGTAATTCAGTTTTGGGTATTTTTCAAATATTTCATAAATTTGTTGCTCATGGTTGATCCCGTAGCTCAGTGGTAGAGCATCTGACTTTTAATCAGAGGGCCGTAGGTTCGAGACCTACCGGGATCACAAAGCCCCATTTGGGGCTTTTTTTATTTATGACAAAACTGAACAAGTCTATATTAATCAATATAATAATGGAACTACAAATATGAAGTAGTTTTTGCTATTATGTGATTGAATATGGGCAAGCAATTGAATGTGAAATAGAGATATCTACTAACTGTGGAACATTAATTGCACAGTCTTCAATAGCAATTGGACAACGCGTTCTGAAACTGCAGCCAGAAGGCTTATTTAAGGGATTTGGAATATCGCCTTGCAATAATATTCGCTGCTTCCCTCTTTGTTTTGGGTCTGCAACCGGTACCGATGAAAGTAATGCTTTGCTATATGGATGTTTTGATTCGAAATATACTTCATCTGCCATTCCAACTTCAACCATATTTCCCAAGTACATTACGCCTATTCGATTACTAATATGGTGGACTACTGAAAGATCGTGTGCAATGAATAAATAAGATATTCCAAACTCATCGCGCAAATCTTCCATCAAGTTAATAACCTGTGCTTGAACAGATACATCAAGAGCTGAAACAGGTTCATCACATATGATTAATTCTGGATTTGTAGCTAAAGCCCTTGCAATTCCAATTCTTTGTCTTTGCCCACCAGAGAATTCATGAGGAAAACGATTGGCATATTCCGGTTGTAAACCAACCTTCTCAAGAAGCCATAGAACTTTGTCTTCGATTTGTTTTGGTGTCAAATGGGGCTCATGAATTTCCAATGGTTCAGAAACAATTTGTTTGACAGATAATCTTGAATTCAAAGATGAATAAGGATCCTGAAAAATCATTTGAATTTTGGATCTAAATTGTTTCATGGCTGATGAAGATAAATTTGTTATATCATGAACTTCCCCATTTTTGTCATGATACAATATTTCACCACCTATGTGTACATCAGGAGATACATGAGTCAACACATTAATGATGGCTCTTCCAACTGTAGTTTTACCACAACCAGATTCACCAACAAGTCCAAATGTTTCACCTCTATGTATGGTAAATGAAACACCATCTACGGCTTTTACTTCTGCAATCTTTTTTTGGAATACACCGCCAAAGACAGGAAAGTAGACCTGAAGATTTTTTACTTCTAATAATATTGAATTACTCATAGCTTATTCCATGTTCAATCTTGGTGTTGACATTATGACATCGAACAAAATGTCCAACTTCTATTTCTACAAGTGGTGGCTCTATCGTATCGCATTTATCTTGTTTTTCAGAACATCTTGTGCAAAACTTACATCCCGTTGGAAAATTGAGGATACTTGGTACATTCCCCGGAATAGCTTGTAATCTTTCACCTTTCTCGCCAGGTCTGTCTGCATGAGGGATTGAATTCATTAATCCACGAGTATATGGATGGAGTGGAGTTTCGAATAATGATTCAGTAGTTGCAATTTCTTGAATCTTACCGCCATACATGACAATTACTCGATTGCAAAGTTCAGCAACTACAGCTAAATCATGTGTAATAAGCAGGATAGCCGCCTCCTTTCTTTTCTCTTTCAATGTTAGCATCAATTCCAATATCTGAGCTTGAATAGTCACATCAAGAGCAGTTGTTGGTTCATCTGCAATTAATAATGCCGGATTGCATGCAAGTGCAATTGCTATCATTACCCTTTGACGCATACCACCGGAAAATTGATGAGGATAATCGTCAATTCGTTTTTCAGGAGCTGGAATTCCAACAAGACTTAGCATTTCGATTGCTTTTTCTCTGGCTTGATCTTTTGACAAACCTTCGTGAACCATCAATACTTCTTCAATCTGCATTCCTACCGGGAAGACGGGATTAAGTGAAGTCATAGGTTCTTGAAAAATCATTGCTATTTCTTTTCCTCGAATAGCGTACATATCTTCATATGTTGATTGTACAATATCTGTACCCTTATAGAGGATTTTTCCATCAACAATTTTTCCTGGTGGATTTGGAATTAATTTCATCAAAGATAGGGCTGTAACTGATTTACCCGATCCTGATTCTCCAACAAGTCCAAGTGTTTCACCTTGATAGATATCAAATGTGACTCCATCTACAGCTTTTGCATCTTTACCTTCAATAGTAAAGTATGTTTTTAAATTTTGGATTGAGAATAATACATCTTTATTCACAGTGTGATCTCAAGTAATTAGCGTAATCGAGAAAATGTTTTTGGATCGAAAGCTTCTCTTATTGCCTCACCAATGAAAACGATCATGATAAGGGTAACAAAGAGTGCAAACATTGGTGAAAAGACCAACCACCATTTTGTTAAATTTTGCAAACCTGAACTAAGCATTTGACCCCAGCTCGGTGTTGGTGGTGGCAAACCAAAACCCAAGAAATCTAGAGCAACTAAGGATGTTATACCTGCAACAACTGCAAATGGGAAATTTGTAATAATTGGAACTAAAGAATTTGGTAAAATATGTTTGAACATAATTTTCCAAGTAGGAACTCCAATTGATATTGCAGCTGCAACATAATCTTTGGATTTTTCTCTGTAGAATTCAGCGCGTATATATGTTGTAATTGGAATCCAAGCTGTTAAAGCAAGAAGCATTACTAATAGTATGAAACTTGGTTGAATGAAGGATACAACAATAATGATGAGAAATAGAATAGGTAGTGTAGACCACATTTCTATAATCCTTTGTCCAATCAAATCATACCAGCCACTCTTAAAGCCAAGCAAGCCACCAATTGGTATACCTATTAGGTATTCCAGAAGTACAAGAATCAATGCAAATGAAATTGATACTTTAAACCCATAAGCCATTCTTGCAAACACATCCCTTCCATTTTCATCAGTACCCATGATTCTTGGACCTTCACCTTCATTTGCTGTCCATGGTTCCATAAAAGCAGTATTCCCATCAGTTGTAATATCTTCTATTGGTCCGTAGGGATATAATGGCATGATGATAAAATTATCTCCATTTTCCTCAACATATTGCTTTTGTAGATCTCTATAATGAGCTTGACCTGGATTGCCAACTTGTCCCAAAGATTCCCCACTTTGAAAAACACTAACAAATTGATCAATAACCGGAAATGAAGCAATCAATGAAGTGAATGCAGGAAATGAATATTCACCTTTGTATTTAACGATAAGTGCTTTGTCATTTACAAGTATGGGTAAAAGAAATGACAAAGTATACATTGTCGTAAGAAGTATCAAAGAGTAATAGCCTCTTTTGATAGTTTTAAACTTCTTCCATCTTCTGCTACTTATTGATTGGGTTGTTTTACTGATTTGTGACATATATTTACCTAAATCGAATACGTGGGTCAATCATTGCCAATACAAAGTCAGAAATAATCGCACCAAATAGATTGACCAAAACTCCAATGACAGTAAATGCAAACACAACTGTATAATCTCTTGATAAAATAGCGTAGTATGACAATTTCCCGATTCCTTCAATATTGAATGTAGTTTCAATAAAGAATGAACCAACAAATGCAATTCCAATTATATGTCCAATATTAGCAGCAATAGGTATAACTGAATTTCTCATTGCATGAAGCCATATAATGCGTTTTTCTTTTAACCCTTTTGCGAATGCTGTTCTAATATAATCCTGTGATAGGTTTTCAAGCAGAGAGTTTTTCATCAAAAGAGTTAATGTTGCAAATGATTGAATAGTAGATGCAATAACAGGTAAGACAAAGTGATGAGCACGATCCAATATCTTCTCCCCAAGTGATAGTGTATCATATTCTCTTGATTGTAATCCACCTAAGGGAAACACATCAAAGAATGAACCACCACCAAGTAATACAAGAAGTAATAAACCTAGTGCCCAACCTGGAATAGAATAGCTAATGAGAATTGATGAGCTTGAAATCAAATCAAATGTTGAACCATGTCTTAATGCTTTTTGAATGCCTAGATAAACGCAGATTACATAACTCAAAACCAAACCAATAACTCCAAATTGCAATGAAATTGGTATGCGAGATGCAATTAAGTCAATAACGGGCTCCCTGTATTCATAAGAATTTCCAAAATGCCCGGTAAGGATACCTGCATATTCTGTTTTGAAAACTCTTAATTGTGTTATTCCTGTTGAATCGAGTACAGAATTCTCAACTGTCCAAACATGTTGTAATGATTCTTTGGTATCTTTATCTATAATAGAATATGTCCCATCTGATTGTTTGTTAACAATAACATATTGACCTTGACCTACATTTCTTGGTTCGCCATTTTTTACATTATAGCTATCTGTTTCTCTTGGCCATAATCCTAACCAAATCAGATATCTGATATAGACTGGTTTATCAAAACCATAATATCGTTTTAATTCTGCTAATGCAGTTGGTGGTATCGTTGCAGCTCCATCTTTTGAAGCAGCAGAAGATTCTGAGCCAATACCAAAACCAGAACCAGCTTTTAGAGCTTGAACTTGTTGTTCATATGGCCCACCAGGTGCTAGGTTAACGATAAAGAATACTATAATAGTACAACCAAAGAATGTTGGTAGTGCAAAAAGTAATCGTCGAATAAAATACTGTAGCATGAACCTTCCTATTTGAATGTTCTAATTGTAAGTAATTATCGTTTAAGATTCTTCCAATACATTACTTCACGAATTGCAGAATTACCACTCAATTTCTTTTTATTTTTCTTAGCTTCTTGCAATGCATTTGCCTTTTCCACATCATACCACCAACCTGTCATAATTGCTAAATCATGCATACCAAGGGATGAATTCTTTGCTAATACCCATTCAGGTACTCCAAATTTATCCCAATATGCTATTCGAATTCCACGAGGTGTCCAAGCTAATAAACAGTGAAACATTGCAGTTTCAATACTATCTATCTTTTTGATAATATTGACTTTTGAGGTTGGGTCGCATTGAATATCATATTGCTTAATTAACTCATCGGCATATGCATCTTTGAAACCAGTGATATTATTATTATCATTTTTGTCAGCTAATTCTGAGGCGATGCTTGTTTTTGGATAAGGATCATCCAATCCACCATAATTAGCCCAAGTTATATTGAAATTTCTTTCAGCAATATTTTTTGTTATTGCATTACCATCTTGAAACTTTATTTGTAAATCTATGCCCGCTTGACGCAAAGTTTGCTGATAAGGTGTGAGAAATTTTTCAAGAGGTTTTGGAATACCTAATTCTAATCTGAATGGTCTTCCATTTTTAACCAATATACCATCTTTGTTTTTGGAAGTATAACCTGCTTCAGCAAGTAGGGCTGCTGCTTTTGCCGGATCATACCCAACTTTCATATTTGATTTATTTTCATATTTGGTATTTGAATAGAATGAATGGATTCGTTCATATTCATTAAACAAGAGTTTAGAGATAATAGCTTCGCGATCAAATAGATGGTAAAAAGCTATTCTGACTCTTTTATCATCAAAAGGAGGTTTTCTCATATTCAAAAATAAACCGGAAGTACCAACGGCTCCATCAGTGAAAACACGATCTCTTTTTACCCAATTGTTTTGAACTGCATCATACGTTGTATCACCTAGCCATTTATCTGTTGTATTACCTGTAAACCAGAATTTGTCTACTTCCCCTTTTTTAAATTTCTCATATTCAAGGGTAGGATTGTCTTTAATAACCTCAAATGTAATCTGATCGAAGTTACCTGAATATTTATTAACAGGAATATCTTTTGCCCAGTAATCATCTCTTCTTGTAATTGTATAGCTTTGCTGCTTGACGATATCATCAGATAATACAATGTACTCACCTGAACCTACTGGCTGAGTAAACTGAAATTTATCTAAAAACTCTTTACCACTGAGTCCACCTATTTCTTTAGCTGACAAAACAAGCAAACTATTTGCAAATGTTTTAAAAGCACGACAATCAAACTCTTTACTTTTTACTTCTACCAGATACTTTGATAAAGCAACTGGTGTTTCATATTTACTAAAGATCTGTTGCATTGATGGAGAGAGTATTGTTTCATCCATCAAAAGTTTGAATGTAGCAATGACATCTTCAGATGTTACAGGAGCACCTGAAGCAAATCGTGCATCAGGATTTATTCTAAAAGTGAATGTAAGATTATCTTCGGAAATCTTCCAATGGGTAGCAAGTGATGGAACAGGTTGATCATCCAAACCTAAATTGCAGAGAGTTTCATATGTAAGAGATGACATTTGTAGATTTTCAGAAAAGTTAGCACCTTGTCCATAGAAGAATGGTCTAAAACTTAATGGGAATCTACTAATTGTAAAACGAATATTACCTCCTACAGTTGCTCTTGGATCTCCGGAATGTTTTATATCAAATTCGTTAAACTCATAGGTTGTAAAACCTTGAGCTACTGCTATTTTTTCAAAACCTTCACCACCCTGTACATCAGAAACAGATTTATCTGCCCCGGCCGGTGTATCATATTTTTTCCAAAGTTTTGTATTGTAACTTGGACCATTATTATCTGCACCATTACTTGAATTTTTCTTGCCACCACAACTAATGACAATCATAGAAGAAATGATTATCAATGGTAGGATAAATTTGTACTGTTTCAACATGATATAATACTCCGTATAGAGAAAATAGTGTAATTCAAACTTGAAGCACTCCTGATTTCCATTCAGGAATGGATGTATTATGCGATGCACATGCCAATGCCATCGATATTTTGTTTCGTGTATCACAAGGCGATATTATTTCATCTATCCATAAATGAGATGCAGCATAATATGGGGTCGTTTGTGCATCATATCTACTTTGAATTTCTTTTAATAATTCTTGCTTTTCTACTTCAGTAAGTTTCTTCCCTTCCTTTTCCATTGAAGCTACTTTAATTGTTAGTAGTGTTTTCGATGCTTGTGCACCTCCCATTACAGCAATTTGTGCAGTAGGATATGCAAAGAGGAAGCGTGGATCATATGCTTTGCCACACATTGCATAATTACCGGCGCCATAACTGTTACCAATGATAAAGGTTATTTTAGGGACAATAGAATTTGCAACTGCATTTACTAGCTTAGCTCCATCTTTTATTATTCCACCCTGCTCTGCTCTACTACCAACCATAAATCCTGTTACATCTTGGAAGAAAACAAGTGGAATCATCCTTTGATTACAATTCATGATAAATCTTGCTGCTTTATCAGCACTGTCTGAATAAATAACACCCCCTACCTGCATTTCCCCTTTGCCGGATTTTGAAATTGCTCTATTATTAATTACAATACCAACAGACCATCCATCAATTCTTGCATATCCACAAATGATTGTTTTACCATATTCTGACTTATATTCATCAAACTCAGAATTATCAACGATTCTGGCTAGAAACTCATGAGTGGAATATGGTTTGGTTCTGTCGGATGGAAGGATTGACAGAACTTCTTCGATATCAAATATTGGTGGTGCACTTTCAATGCGGTCAAACAGTTTATGTTGACCCTTTAATGGAGAAAATCTTGAGACAAGGTCTCTTATAAGAGAGATAGCTTCTTCATCTGTATCTACACGGTAATCAGTATTTCCACTGATTGTTGTATGCATTTCAGCTCCCCCAAGAGATTCAATGTCTATTTTTTCACCAATGGCTGCTTCAACTAAAGCTGGTCCAGCTAAAAATAGACTTCCTGATCCTTCAACAATAATTGCTTCGTCACACATAATTGGAAGATAAGCTCCACCTGCAACACAAGGTCCCATAATTGCCGCAATCTGAGGAATACCTAAAGCACTCATGATTGCATTATTTCTGAATTGTCTTCCAAAATGTTCTTTATCAGGAAAAATCTGATCCTGCATTGGTAAGAAAACACCAGCACTATCTACTAAGTATATAATTGGTAGATGATTATCTATTGCGATTTCTTGAGCACGCATGTTCTTTTTTGCAGTCATAGGAAACCATGCTCCTGCTTTAACAGTTGCATCATTGGCTACAATCATACATTCCCGTCCATGTATCAATCCAATTCCGGTAACAACGCCTGCAGATGGACATCCACCCTGGTCAACATACATTTCATGAGCTGTAAATGTACCTATCTCATGAAACATTGATTGTTGGTCAATAAGTAGATGAATTCTTTCTCGTGCGGTAAGCTTATTTTTAGCTTTATGTTTTTGAATAGCCTTTTCCCCACCACCCAGATGTACTTGCGATGCATTCAATTCAAGTTGATCTAGCAAAGATCGGTGATATGCCGTATTCGCAAGACTTTGAGAATTTTGCACCAATGGGCTGCCGATCTTTTTTGACATAAAAAGTAATATAAACAGCAACATATAATAGTAATCATATCTCAAATATAAAATGATTTTTCTTATCCAAATATATCCTTGAACCTCTACTTATACCTACAAAATCATATCTTTTATTACCTTTACCACCAGTTCCTACCTTAAATTGAGTATATACCTCACCCCTACTTGGTTTATAGATTTTACTCTTACCATATAATCTCATATTGAAGTGTAATTGATATGTTTCATCATATCTATCATAAAAACTATATGTTAAAATTAGGATGCCCATTAATCCTATAAGATAAATGAGCATCCACCAATTAGGACTTGAGAGCAACTTCTTCAGCTGCCAAATCACGGTTAATAGCATTGTTTTGTGTAAATCCATCTGGGTATCTTACAACTTCAACAGTTTTAA
>RGCF01000076.1 GCA_009919265.1 Bacteroidota bacterium
CCGAACCCGAACCCGAACCCGAACCCGACCCCGATGGTAATATCGCGTTGAATGTATGTGATATTCTTATCACTCGCCCGTCGTCGTCGTCGTCGTCGTCGTCAATAACCGATAAACCGAATATCTGTAAAATTTGCGGCGCGTGTTATTCATTTGTCTCTGGACTGTCTCGACATATGAAAAAATGTAACAACCATCTACCGGCATCCACAGCACCCATACCAGCAGCGGCAGCAGCAACAGCAGCAGCACCACCAGACCCTAACGCGTATGTTTCCGAATTCATCAAGGTCATTTTACAACAAAATGACGAAATCAAACAACAAAAGGATGAAATTAAGCAACAGAGCGACGAATACAAACAGATTATAACAAATATGATAAAACACAACCAAGAAATCGTTTCTAGTCAAGAGGATAAATACAATAAGGTGATGGAACTCTATAAGAATATTGCGACATCGGTGACAACCAATATATACAATCATACCGGGAATAACCATTTCAATCTCAATGTGTTCCTGAACGAGCATTGTCGCGACGCAATGAATATGACGGATTTTGTAAAATCAATTGAAGTCACGATGGAGGATGTCGAAAATGTGAAGAAGAACGGATATGTAAACGGAATATCGAGCATATTTATTGATAACTTGAAGAACACGGATATACATAAACGCCCAATACATTGTAGTGATGTAAAACGGGAGGTATTGTATGTCAAAGATGCTGATAAGTGGGAGCGTGAATGTGTTGACGGCGAAAAAATGAAAAATGCCGTGCTAGCGGTAGAACACAAGAATGTCGTCTTGTTGAATGAATGGGCGAAACAACATCCTGAATGCGAAAATAGCGATAGTCGAGCCAATGAAATGTATTTGAATATGTCGAAATGCGTGATGGATGGTGATGACGCAAAAATACTGAAAGTGGTGAAAAACATTGCGAAAGAGACGATAATTGAACGCAAAAATAATAGCATACTCGAAGAAATAAAATAGAAACACATTCTATACGAATACGAATACGAATACGAATACGAATACGAATACGAATACGAATACGAATACGAATACGTAATGTCGGACTGCTTTGATGTGATTATTATCGGAAGCGGGATTGCCGGATTATACGCGGCATATACACTCAAGCGTCAGTCTCCACCCAATACGACATTCCTTATTCTAGAGAAGAACCCGAAAAAATGGATGGGAGGTCGTGCCGGGAATGAACAGTTCTATGGAGCAGATGTCGTCGTTGGAGCAGGAGTAGGACGCAAGAACAAAGACCGAGCCCTTATACGCCTAATGAATGAGGTAAATGTAAAGTATTCCGAATTCGAAGCGACGAGAGAATATACCCGCCCCGTCCGCCATCTAGATATTACCGGAGTGATGCAACGACTTCGAAGTGAATACAAATCCCATCACGCGCGAATTCGAGAGAGTCAAAAGACATTCAAGCAGTTTTTCATCGATATACTCGGTGAGTCCCAATACAATGAATTCGTCGTCACTAGCGGATATACCGACTTTGAAGATGCCGATATTTATGAGACGCTATATCATTACGGTATGGATGATAATGTCAGCGGCTGGACGGCACTCCACGTGCCCTGGAACAACCTCGTCGAGAGATTGTATGACAGAATCGGCGGAGAGCATTTCCGGTTTTCGACGGAGGTGGTGAAGATAGACCCGAACAAAAAGGACGCAACCAATTATCGTTTCGAAATAACGACCGCGACGGCGACCGCGACCCATAAAAAATACTATGCGAACAAAGTCATCGTCGCGACCACGATACAAGGTGTCCGACATATTGTTCCGGGTGCGGCATCCCCGACCAGTATATACCAGCACATCCGCGGCCAACCATTCCTTATTGTCTACGCGAAATTCGACAAGGCAAGCACCGAGATTATGAAGAAACACCTAACGGCGTTCACCGTCGTCACTGGCCCACTACAGAAACTAATACCGATGGACCCCGATAAAGGCGTGTATATGATTGCGTATACGGATAATCAACACGCGAAATCGTTGAAGGCGAGAGGAGCACTCAAAAATACGCCAGAAGTTCGCGAAATGTATTCAAAGTGGATAAGTCACGCACTTGGAATACCGAAACATACTAATACTAATAATAATACTAATAATACTAACGAACCGCCGATTCATATTACGGCAATTCGGGATTATTATTGGAATGACGGAACGCATTACTATACTCCACTGGACATACGCAAATATAACACACGACCCGAATTCATCCGTAAGGCACAACGGCCGATGCCTGGGATGGTTGTCGTCGGAGAGATGGTGAGCCGTCATCAAGGATGGGTCGAAGGGGCACTTGAAAGCGTGGATGCCGTTATTACGCGGGAATGGATGTCGTGAATGAGACATATACGGCAGTTTACTACGCCTTCGAGACCTCGTCGATAAATTCAGTGATTATGACATATATCATATACCCACTTACCGCGACTAAAGGAATATATTCAATCATTATTATATATAATTCTATAATTCTATAATAATGAAAACATTTATCGCATTTTTCGTGTAATATATTTTTTACGGTTACGAAAATAACGACGATGGCTATATCGTTTTCCGCCTACTGTAGTCCGGACTATTCTACTGCGACTATTATTTTTAGGCTCATAAGGATGTGCGCGAACCGACTTCTTCGGTTTGTATGGCGGCGTATCTTTATATAATATAATTTGTTTGAATAGTTCAAAAGATAATTGGATGGGTGATGCATAAAATTCGAAAGTCGATATCCATTCTTGAAATGCTTCATCTTCTTCTGTTGATGTGTCAATCCAATGTTTCAAATTTTCACCTTTATGATGTTTATTGAAGAATTCGACTGCCTTTTTACGCACAATTGTTGCCGACATAGCTGCACTATTGTCCTGACCGGAAGTAGATACATCAGAAATAACTACACCACAATCAAAGGTAATATTTTTATACAATCCTTGTAGTTTTTTACAAATATCATCTCTGATTCTAGAATGCTTAACGCCGTCATTGTCTTTCCCACCAGCAACTTGATAAATGGTTACATGTGTAACATCTTCACTTATATATTTTTTAATAAATTCTGCAACCTGTAGGTTTGGTGGTTGTTTCATTTTTTCGATTACAAAATCAACATTCTCGTTAAATCCCTCATCCCTAAGTTTTTCTACAATAAATCGTTCTTTGAGTTCGTGTTCTACCGGATTATCGCGCGTTCTTATACCACCTGGTCCATCTCCCAATAAAAACAACGCAGGATATTTATTATGTTGACTTTCACGAGATAGTCGAATAGTTTCAATGAGAACATTTATGTGCCCTAGATGTGGTGGATTTGTTCACCAATAAAAAAGTAGATATTTATTCCATTATCCGACGTCTTAACTTTGGAGGCCATTATACTATATTATGACTATAATATAATACTTCACATCCCCGCCACCACCCGCTCCAACTCGGAGATGCTGATATGCGGCAACTCCGTATGTGCCTCCCAGAAATACTTACAATACGACCACTTGAAATTGAGCTTGTCGCAATAATAATGCGAATAATACCGTTTTAATTTATCGGCTACTTCCGGGGATAATAATCCGTGAGATGCCATCGGAAGAACATAACACAATTGGACAAGGTCGCGCACAGGTTTCTTTTCAGCACTCATAGACGGAAATAGAGCGGTGTCTAAATGCGGCATATAACGCAATAAATCAACGAGCAACGGAGCATACGGATATTTGTAAGTCCAACGCCAATCGATACACCCAGTTGAATAATATTTCATTGTCCATTCTAAACCTTCGATATAATTCACACAAACCAATTGAAGCCGGTCAATAATGCCGCGTTTCACACCGCTACGCTCATTTGCATAGATGTCAATCCCGAAGAGTGCGTCATAATAACGGAACTCCCAGTTCTCTCGAAATGGGTCGATATACTTCTCGGCCGCACGCTCATACAGCGGAATAGTCATAAACTCGTTCAGGGAATGACAGCGTTCGATATTTCCAACCATCTGAACAACGCGATGACACGCGATTTTGGTGAGTTCGCGAATATCCACCGCTCCGGCATTGGTTTTCGTCTCAACCGCAGGTTTGTCCGTTTTTTGGCCTAGACCTCCCATCGTTAAACCGCCACCGCCACCGCCGCCGCCACTGTCGCCGCCGCCGAATTTAAACTTTCCTTGGCGGTCACGCGTTTTATGCTCATTCATAAAGCGATTGTGTTCTGTCTCGGCTAATAATGATATAAAGGCACGCATATTTTTCCATACAATTGTAGGTTGTCCACCGGACGACGAACGCGTGACCAAACAATCATCTCGTCCTTTAAACATATTGGCATAGGTCTGTAATAATACAGTCATACCATTAGTTCGTAAATTCAAGGAGGGAAAGTGTGGCATAAAATCATTCCCGAGCATAAATGTCATAAGAATATAATCATCAATCGCGGCAATTACTACAGGTGTGATATGAGGCGAATTGATGCTGTCGTCATCCTTGCCGCCACCGACAGTCACCGTATCCGATACATACGGAGTTTTATCCCCGGCTTGTGCTGTGTGTTCTTTTGTTTCGTGCATAATCGCTTTCAGTGAACAAGCAAATGCCGGTATATCAAGATAATACTGTTCGGTGCTCGAAAGCGTGCTGTCTAAGGATTGAATGAACTCCGGTGTATCACGATACAAGTAGATATTCTGAGAGATGTGAAGGTGGTTCAAACAAAGCATAATCAAATCAGCATCCAGACCATAAATAAGTGTAGTCGTGTCTTGGTGATATTTCGCGTCTGCCCGAATATATTCGAATATCTTATGCTCGCCTTCACCTGGACTATCACTGCCAGAATAAATATAGATTACAGGATTTCCGATATCACGCGCCTTCATTTCGCAATAATTGTTCATTCTTGTATTTAGTTTTTTCATAAATAATGTGCCAGGCGTGATGGCGGATGTATTCCACGCTTTATGTCCTCCTGCAGTCGCCGCAGTCGACGACGCCGCCACGACGACGGTTGGGTCAATCAATGCATTTTTCTGAAGAATGGTCTGCTCCACCACCGTAGTAAACCAAGATTTATAGCGTCTTTCGCGTTGCTGGTTCAATTTAGCAACTGGAGCAACTCCATCAAATGCAATCAACACTTTGCCACTAGGCTGAAACAACGCCAAGTATTCGTCGATTTTATTACATACTGTTTCAATGATACGCGTTTCGTATTCGTCATTTGACATTCCGCGATTACTTCCAACGACGCGGACAGCATCATAGATAAGACCATTCGTATCCATATAAAGGTTATGAATACCAGGCAATCCAGACAACTTTTTGATGATGGCCTTATGGCGTTTTACAATATTCGAGAAATAACTTGGAATGCCCATTGGTTTATCTATCGCGTGGAACAATGACGATGGCGACAGCGACGACGAAACAGCTCGGTTATATGTATATCTTCATTTGTGTTTAATATCGATTCGCCGCCGATATTAAAATACTAAGAATATATAACGATAATCAAATGACACTACAACTTACATTTTCAAATGTTATTCAGCTATTCAGTATATTCGCGCCATTATTTTTAGGCACTTTCCTTGTTCTAGTATCTGTATTCAACCAGAACATTAAAGGAATGATATATCTAGGTGGTGTGCTCATCGCCTCAGTCATAAATTATATGGTGAGTATGGTCATTGGAAGCGAACCTCTTGAGAATGAAGGGTTTATATGTAATCTCGTCGAATTCCCGCTTGTCCCCGGTAGATATAATGTGCCGAATTACAACAGTATGTTTATATGTTTTACGCTGGCGTATTTACTTCTACCGATGTTAAGTAATAATCAAATTAATTTCTGGATTGTCGGAACAGTTGTAAGTGTATTTGCGGTGGACGCATATGTAAAACTCCAAAATTACTGCACAGTTCCCCGCGGTATTACGATTGGAGGCATCGTCGGTCTGGTGCTTGGTGCGATTTGGTATTTCCTGATTAAGTTCAATGGGTTTGAGAGTCTGCTCTTTTTCAACGACTTAACAAGCAATAATGTGGTGTGTAAACGCCCTCAAAACCAGACATTTAAGTGCTCTGTTTATAAGAATGGGCAAGTGATACAGGACTTATAGTTCTTTTGTCCACTCCCTCATTTACGCATTCGCGTAATTTCGGTCGTTGCGTTTCAACAAAAACTGTGCGTTTCATTGTATACATTATATTATAGCGGTGTAATGTATACACTTATTATGGCGGCGTCTGGAACAAGAAAAGCACCAACGGCCAGTGCGACTTTATTCAAACCAGGAACAACCAAAATCGGTAATGATGGAAACCGATGGGTCATTGTCGCGGATACACGCGGAGTCAATAGATGGCAACTGAAGAAGAAACCGGCGACTACGATGAAAAAGCGACGCTCGGGAAAGTCCGCGCGAGTTCTAGCGATGGAAGCCAACCCGGAAACTGTCTGGGGCAAGAATAAGCCTCTCGAAGAGCTGTGGAATGATTTAGCGTCAGAGCGGAAAGTTGTCGTAATATACGCGAAGCCGAGTAGCTCTTATAAAATAGTTACGATGCCCACATCAAAGACAGCAAATAAAAAACAATATATCGAGTTTGATGATGACCCAAATATTATCGCTGTTTTATCGTCGAACATATCCCAAGATGCGTATGAAGTTCATTTATATCCAAAAGCCAAAGATAAATCAGTAGAATATGTTATAAAAAATTATAAGAAATTCTTCAAGGATTGGGGGGTTGCAGACACGCTTCCATACATGAAAAAAGTTATGGTTCCGTCCTAATATATGTGGGTCTTCGTCGATTATCCATTATCGGGGATATCTAATTATAGAACTTTCCATAATTCCGCACCATCCACGCAGAAAAGTCGGATAGTAGCAACTGTTTTTGAAACCCATTGACGAATAATTTCAAATTCCCGCCACTGGAGCGTTCTCCGTATATCTTGAAAAAATACTGGACAACATCCCCCGTTTTAGCAAGCTTGTATTTTGCGTCGGCTTGTTCATAGGTGAAACGCGGCTTTTGTTTACGCGCGTTAACTACATTATGAAAATCGACGAGGAATTGATGAAGTTGTTCTTTAGTGGTAATCATTGATAATACACGCGAGTGTTGTCTCATATACTCGGTGGCGTGTTGCGTGCACTCTGGACACGGTAAATTCGCGCAGATGCGCTGAATATATTGAATGAGTTCCGCTTTGATTTCGGCAAAGTTTTCGGGAACCGCTTTATAGGCAAGCGTGTGAAATAAATACCATACACACGGCCCCCACACGCTTTTTGAAACCATCTACGAATACGATTATGAATACTGTTATATATGAATATAAAAAAATGGCGATGTTATATTCATACCGAGTGAATGAGTGAATTTATATACGAAATCGAAGGCGGCCTCGACTTTTTCAAGGAACTGAAACAGATGAAATCGGCGGAAAAAACCACAGTGAACACCCAAGTCGATAATGTTGACCGCTGTCGAATAACGGATGAAAAGCTGCGAAAAGACCATATTACATTAAAGTGTGGTCATAAATTTAATTATGTTCCCCTTTTCAAAGAGGTGATTTTTCAAAAATGCTCGCTATTGCCTAAAAATGTTTCGTCGTCGATTGTTACGACATATACAAAAAATACAGCATCGGTAGCATCGGCGGCTCCACAATCCAACATTACCGTGGTTTCATATAATAGTTCCTATAATCTCGAAACAAATAAGGTTCGATATAACGAAATAAAATGCCCCTATTGCCGGTCAATTACGCCGCATATCCTCCCTTATTATCCATATCCCGATGTAAATAAAATCAAGTATGTAAATAGTCCTCCTGAATTAGCACTTACCGCGTTGTCGTGTGAGTTTCATCAACATAAAGAGCCTACTACCGATAATATTTGCCGAACCGGATGTATTTATTATGAAAAGTATGACCGGATGTTGTGTAGCAAGCACTTTAATAAATTAGAAACGGAAGAGCAGCAGACGCAAGAAAAGCCCACGCGCCGAAAATCGAAGACTACTGCGACTGCGACTGCGACTGCGACCGCGAATGATGAGAATATTATTATCTCACATCATAATCCGGTGTCGTCGTCGTCGTCGTCGTCGTCGTCGTCGTCGTCGTCTTGTTCATTTGTATTATTGTCTGGAGCACGGAAAGGGTGTCTTTGTGGAAAACCGATTTGGAAACCAACAACAACATCGTCGGTAGTTAATGGTGCTTATTGTAAAACGCATTATTCCCGTGTCGATAAAAAAGATGAACCGGTATCCCTTACATCTTCATAAATACATTATTCACGCGGGAATTGCCTGGGAGCGGCTGAAGATGGCAGAGAGAACTGACGGGAGGTGTCGATTTCTGTAGTTTCGCACGGCGAACCGAAATCGATGAAGCACCTACACCAGAACCAGCAGTATACGACGCGTTCTTATTATTGTTATGGACATCCGCCATCAAAGTCAAGCGAGCTCGTTTCAACATCGTCAATACAATATATAATACTCTACTAAAAAATAATACTCTACTAAAAATAATAGAGTATTATAAATGAACACATTCATAAAACGATACTTACCGGATACATTGACTCGTCGCGATAAGGTGAAACAGCGTAAAGAGCTGACGAAATCTAGACGACTGTATAAGCGAGGGAAATATTATACTCGCAAAACAATCCGGTCATTTACATCGAAACCTTCTAAACACGTGGCGCGAGCAATGAAGTTGTATCAGGTGGATAAAATCAGCCCGTCGAGAGAATTATCGCGAAAAACCGGGTGCTCTATGAAAGGGCTCGAGCAAATCGTCCGAAAAGGCGAAGGAGCATATTTTTCATCAGGGTCGCGGCCCAACCAGACCGCCCAATCCTGGGGGAATGCTCGTCTTGCCAGTGCGATTATGGGAGGAAATGCGTCCGCCGTGGATTTTCATATTCTACAAAAAGAGTGCGACCATCGTAAAACGGCATATCGTTTAGCACAAAAACCGTCCCCGCCCCCGCCCCGGTGGAAATGATATCGATTGAAGATATACATTTTTTTATGGGTTTATACATATACAAATGAACACAGACGCGACTACTACCCCTCAACAATATCCTCTTCCGGTTGTTAAGCCCGAAAGCGACGCCAGTGCCGCGAGTGCTGCGACTGCTGCTGATGCCGCCGCTGCTTCAAACGGAATCACCAAAGAGCAATTGAAAGACTATTTACGGCAGTGGGTTCGTGTTGAGAACGAGATTAGCACCCTTTCTGCTGAAATCAAAAAACGCAAACTGATACATCAACAGTTATCGAAATCGCTTTTAGAAGTAATGCGAAAGAACGAAATCGACTGTTTCGATGTTGCTAATGGCCGTATCGTATATTCAAAGACGAAGACACGAGCACCTCTAAATAACGGTCAAATAAAGTCAGCTCTTTCAACATACTATAAAGACGACGCTGAAAAGGCGAATAGCCTCACTGAATTTTTACTTGCTTCTCGTGTTGAAAAAACCCGCGAAACGATTAAAATGAAGATTCCAAAAATCAAATAAATATATATGTTATATCAATAATAGTAAGTAAGTAATGTTTTATATTCACGGGGGTGCAACGGGTAAAAAAAAGGCGATTCGAGAGATATTTGAAGTATCGAACGATAGCGAACATAGCAACCGTGTGAATGAACCGCTCGAACGGGAAGATGATGCTGCGAAATCACGGTCACGGTCACGGTCACGGGGACGGTCACGGGGACGGTCGAGGTCGCGTGCTAGTCACCAGACATATGATACAGTTACTAATTCTGATGCTGATACGATGTCCGATACAAGCAATTGGTCTGACCGCGATTCCGACGCCGAAGCCGAAGCCGACGCCGAAGAAGTAGAAAATCACGATTATATTACCACCATCGGTCATACCCAATTCGATGATTTTCATTATCGCTATCAATTTATCGAAGATGAACTCGATTATGACATTGAAGAATTTGCCGAACAACACCCTGAAATCAAACAATATGACATTTTGATTTATAAAATAAATACAATGGCATCATTACCGTTTTTGGAGTTTTTATTTTATTATGATAAGTCGGTGTGTAAACTGCCATATTACAAACATTCATCAAAGAAACATATTCGAAAAGAATGTGACGGTATAATGGGGCGGTTGTTTCACGGAAAATATCGATATAAAGGGTATATACACGATACACATAGCGACAAATGTGTTCTATTTTATGAGAAATATTTTCGCAAAGAGAACCATACATCGGCGCTTGTATCTCTCGAGACTACGAACTGGTATTGGGTAACAATACGCGAAATCATCTATCACCGAAAGTATATGTCATTGCCGATTGAAACAGAAGCCGTTGATTTTTTTATAGCATACCCGATGGTTGGAGTTCTTCAAGCAACAGTTCAGACAGCCGAAGCGTTTATGTTCAAAGGACGAGACCACGAGAGATTTAAAACGCGTCATATTGAAGCACCGACGATATTATACTATGGGTCGACATATTGTTACGTAGAAAACACCGCTTTATACGGATTAAAACGAGAACCTCTTATCAGCCGATTTGGACCATTTTATTATTTCACAACACTCGAACACGCTTATTACTGGGCGTGCTATCATAATGCGTCCCAACGAACCGAACATATCGATAAAAATTCCCAGGCAGGTATATTACGATATGCTGTATTCACCAAACGGCTGAAAACTGTATTTCGCGATGATGATTATGATGTTGATATGGTGAAAAAATTCATCGACCGAAAAAATATATTTGAAACAAAAATCAATCAGTATCGGCAAACACAAGAAAAGTATCGCCACGACGAATATGACAGTATTTATAGTTACGATTATACCTGGACATCGAATTATGATACAATATATAACGGGTATTATGATAAGCATCGGCAAATACGACCGGTCTGGTCTGTATGCAACCAGCATAATTTCCAACTGTTATCGTATTATGAAGTGGATACTCGTAACATACCAAGCACCTACAATCCGGCATTTTCGGGGTATACAATAAAGTAAAATATTCGTCATTATATATATCACGATAATTACGAATAACTAACTACATCATCACGGCAATGGGTCTCTTTGATAATAAATTCTATAATTTCATTATGCTGTTTTTTGTCAGCGGAATCATTGTTCAGATTATGACATTTTTCGATGTTGAGTTCGTGTTTTATATCAGTTATTTATTATGGTTTATCGCGATTGGGATATTTGTAATCATTCTTCCACGAAAAGCGAGTTCGGTTATTTAGAAATTATAATGTCGCTAGTAGATATATAAACCAACCATTATAGTAGTAATGAGCGAACAGTTAAAAGACCTCGCCAAAAAAGAGACATATACACCGAAACCAATTACATATAATACGAATTTGGAAAAGCTACTGAAAGAGAATTCGGAGGAATGCGAGTCGCTTTCGATATTGCATCGTATGTCGTATGAGAAATACAATACGCGGTCGAATTATATCAATATTCCTGTGATTATTCTAAGTAGTGCGATTGGGTTTATTACCGGTATTGATTTACAATACGACCAGATGAACATTATACTAGGTGTCGGAAGTGTGTTTGTCGGAATTATTAAATCGGTAGATACATATTTCCAGTTGGCCAAACGAGCCGAGTCGCACCGTATTTGTTCGTTACAATTCTCTCAAATATCGAAAAAGATGCAGGTAGAATTGACGCTTCATCGGAATCAGCGTATGACCGCCGAAAATATGATGAATATCATTAAAACAGATATTAAAAATATGCAAGATATTGCACCGTTGATTGATGATGATATTATTAATATATATAATACCAAGTATCGAAAATACAAGCGTGTGAAGAAGCCCAATTTCGTAAATGGTTTGACGGATGTTGTCGTAAATTCGAATAATAATGAATACGAATATGAATTCTCAAGCCGGCACGGCAGCCGTGAGGCAAGTCCAGCAAACCAACCGGCGCAGAATGAGAATAAGTTGCCATCACACGACCCAGAATACGAATTACAGACGCAACAACAATCGCAACAACAATCGCAACAACAACAACAACAACAACAACAATCGGAAGTCAAACTACAGCAACCACCTACAATTTATTTTAATCCGGATGGTGGAAATATGTTTCATAGCTCTATACACAAAGATGACGATAATCATAGTGTAGACCCGATTCAGCCTACAATTATACCGACTACATCTATAAAGCAAGTTCCCGCTTCGAGTTTGAACCCGCCCGTTCGTAAAAGTCCATCATTGACGACGACAAAGAGCGTGAATCCAGTTCAACCGACTAATTCACAATTACTCGAATTACTCAACCAACTACAGCAGCAGCAGCAGCAACAGCAGCAGCAGCAGGTCAGTTCAGGAACTAGTTTGCCAAATATATCTAACCAGGTCATACGGTCTGTGTCGCCTACGACTGCGGCTGCGGCTGCGGCTAGTGATTCTGTTGTCGTCCCAGTAGACATTCCATTCGAAACCGTTCTTCCGATTGATGTAATGGTTACCGATGTTATACCTTCCATATCACCTAACGGTAGTGTTCGAAGTAACTCATCTATTCCATTAGGGACGATACAAACAGACAATAGCGGAAATCAAATCGTAAATACTTGAATGAATAAATTGATTATGAAAGATAGTAAAATATAAATATACAAGGACGATTTCATCGTATATTTATTTGTTATGGAAACTACTGGAAACGGAAACGGAAACGGAAAAGAAGTTTCAGATATTTCGGTTTTGGCACGAAAGAAAAATGTTTCGAAAAAGGGCGAACCCGATAAAATAAGTGAGAAGATGGAAGGAGGAATTATCGTGAGAAGAGTGGAAGGTCGTAAGGTAGAGCCGAAATGAATGAAGAAAAAAGAGAAGAAAGAGAGAGAAGTGAAAGAAGAAAGAGAAAGAGGGAAAAAATTGAAATGATAAAAAAGAAAAGAGAAGGT
>RGCF01000077.1 GCA_009919265.1 Bacteroidota bacterium
ATGATAGAAACCCATGCGCTAATCCCTTCTGTTCTGAAAGGGAGAATATCGTCATATGTCTCAACACGACTCAGTTTGACTGCTATTCCTCGCTCACCGGAATATGCTTTTGAAACCAATTCCGGCACATTACGATATTCATCAGGACCAACTACCAGATCAACCAATTCTTTCTCAAGTAATGTTTCGCGGAGGCGTTCAGCCATGCATCCCAAAATGCCAACAACCAATTCTTTATTTCTTTTTTTATAATATTTCAGGTGATTTAATCGTTCATGTATCTTCTTTTCCGCATTATCCCTGATTGCGCATGTATTTAGAAGTATAACATCCGCAAGTTCAGGTTTGTCTGTCATCGCATATCCACGATCATTCATAACCCCTTGAACGATTTCTGTGTCATTGACATTCATTTGGCAACCATAGGTCTCAACATAGAGTTTTGGTTGATGCTCTAAACCTTGTATCGGTTGTACAGAGGGTTCAGTGTTTGTATCTTGAAGAATTGGAAGCTCGAGCATAATTCATCCGTCCAATTTATATAATGTGCAAAGATACAAATTTGATGGAGTTTAGGGGGAAATCAAGCTTACTCAAAAAACACATGAAATGCCCATCATTTCTGGAGCAATATTCTTTTTCCACAGGGAATCGTGGATAAAACATCCAGTTTTTCACATCCCCAAATCACAACATGAGAAATCGCAAATAAATACTACTTTTGCACTCCGTTTCAGTAAGGATTTAAAATGGATCAATCAGAATTTTTACCCATGTCGGCAGGAAATGACCGTAAAAAGTCCAAACGTTCCGGCCAACAATTACCGATGCCGATTGAAGGCATGCCGGGGAAGATACCCCCGCATTCCATCGAAGCAGAAATGGCGGTGATTGGGGCAATGTTGATTGATCGTGCAGCAATTCCCAAAGTGATAGAAATTCTCAAACTTGATTCCTTTTATAAAGAATCACATCGCATTATGTACAAGGGAATTCTCGGATTATTCAATCGTGGGGTTGATGTTGACATTACCACTTTGACAGAAGAGCTTCGAAGAATTGGAGAATTGGATGCTGCTGGTGGATCTTATGCAATCATTGAAATAACCTCAATGGTACCAACTGCCGCAAATGTTGAACATTATGCCCGAATAGTGTTAGAACGATATATCAAACGATCGCTCATTTCTGTTGCCGGAACAATCATCGTCAATGCTTATGATGAAACGACCGATGCACTTGAAGAAGTTGATTCAGCTGAAGCAAAGATTTTTGAAATAGCCGAACAAAGACTTGGAAAGGGCTTTGTGATGCTCAAAGAAATTGCAATTGAAACATTCAATTTCATTACGAGCATGCAAGAACGAGATTTAAAAACGGGGATTTCGGGAGTACCTTCTGGATTCAATAAACTTGACGATATACTTGGTGGTTTTCAGCATGGAGATTTGATCATCATTGCTGCAAGACCATCTATGGGTAAAACAGCATTGGCTTTGAGCATTGCACGGAATGTTGCTGTGGAATTTAATATTCCAGTTGCATTCTTCTCAATCGAAATGGCGGCAAATCAACTCATGATTCGTTTATTGAGTGCTGAAGCACGCGTAAATGCACATGATATTCGCACCAATCGATTGCAAAAAACCGAAATGGCCAAAATCACCATGTCGATTGATGCATTGACACATTCTCCACTCTTGATAGATGATAGTGCAACATTGACAGTGATGGAGATACGCGCAAAATGTCGAAGACTCAAAGCAGAGCACAATGTACAATTAATCATTGTGGACTATTTGCAATTTGTATCCCCTCCAAAAGCTGAAAGTAGAGAGCGTGAGATTTCAATCATTTCAAGAACTCTGAAACAAATAGCGAAAGAATTGATGATTCCTGTGATTGCACTATCACAGTTAAATCGGGGAGTGGAAGCCAGGGCAGACAAAAGACCAATGCTCTCTGATCTTCGAGAATCCGGATCTATTGAACAAGATGCCGATGTGGTAATGTTTGTCAATCGTCCTGAGCAATATGGAATTTTAACTTGGGAAGATGGCTCACCAACAGAAGGAACTGCTGAGATCATCATTGCAAAACAAAGGAATGGTCCGGTTGGCGATATTCGTTTGGCATATTTAAAAAGCTATGCACGATTTGAAAATTTAGCAATTCAATATGATGAACCACCCGGTTATATCGGGCCTGGCAATTCATTGGATGATATTGATTTTTAATGATGAGGATAGAATGAAACAACAAGAATTGGCAATAGATGGAATGTCATGCGGACATTGCGTTAAATCACTCAGTAAAGAATTGTCAGCAATAAAAGGGCTGACCGTTCAAGAAGTTGTCATCGGCAAAGCCGTGATTGAATATGATCCGGAACTTGTTAATGATGAAGACATACTCCATGCGATAGACGAAGCCGGATTTAGACTAGCAATGTGAGATGAACATGCGAGCTCTTTCAGCGATTGCATGTGCGGTTTTGTCTTGTCTTTTTCAATTGAAGGCATCTGAGATTTCAACTCATGGGCTGACTGTGGGAGTGCAATCAGGTGATGCAGGGCAATCCATTGAAGCGATGTATAGTTATGGCAGTTTGATTTACTGGCCAAAATCCTCGATGATTAAAGGCTTGGGTGCGATTTCTATTGGAATGGAAACTGGTCCTTTACAAGCAGAGAGATTTATCATTGCACCAAAAGTATCGTATACAATGAATTGGTTTATTTCCTTTGGGGCTTCAATGGTATACTATACGGATTTCAGTGGGGGATCTCTGCGATTCAGACCCGAAATTGGAATTTCAATGTTGGGTGCGAGAGTATATCATGGATGGAATTTTAGCGTGGACAAGTATAATCCAATGCCGATCAATACTTCATTTGTAGGGTTGACTTATTTCGTCAAATTTTGATGCCATGCCTGAATGATTGCACTGATTTGATCCATGCCATCAGTCAGAGCGGCCGGCCCCGGCTGCAAGATGATTGAAGACTTGATTTCATGAATCTGATTATTCTTGATCGCATTGATGCTACTCCATCCTGCTCTGGATCGAATCAATTCTTTTTTTACACCCTTCCCACACCACGATGCGATGATGATATCCGGATTGCTTTCAATGATGATTTCTGGATTCGGTATGATTCTTCTTTTCGCATCATGATAAACACGATGCTCAGCAAATACATCGATTCCACCACATAATTCAATCAATTCACTCACCCATGCAATTCCTGAAATCAATGGATCATACCATTCTTCAAAATAGATAAGTGGTCTTCGTTTGTTCTTAGCGGAAGTCTCTGCTCTTTGATCAATCCTTCTTTCCAACCATGCTCTATATTCCATTGCTTCATCTGATTTGTCAATCAATCGCCCAAGCATGGTGATCATCTCCAATATTCCGGCAATCGTTCGATGATTAAAACAATGAACGGCGATGCCTGATTGTATCAATTGTTGACAGATACTTGCTTGCAAATCACTCCAAGCAAGAACGAGGTCAGGCTTTAGTTCGATGATCTCATCAATCTTCGCATCGAGATAGGTTGAAACCTTTGGTTTTGTTTTGCGTGCAATGGCAGGTCGGACAGTAAAACCAGATATGCCAACAATCATTTCATCTGCACCGAGGGCATAGAGTGTTTCTGTTGTTTCTTCTGTTAAACAAACAATACGCATACCATCACTCCGATTGCTTTGCCCTTTCGAACATGATGATTGCTGCAGCGGCGGATGCATTCAGCGATTCAACGTTTCCAAACATAGGTATGCGAATAAGTGTCGTGCATTCTTTTCGAATTGCTGGTCTAATACCTTTGCCCTCACTTCCGATGATTAGAATGGTAGGTCCATCAAAAAGTCCAGAATCAGTATACATTGCTTCTGCCAAACCATCTGTTCCTATCACTGAAAATCCAGCTGCTTTGCAATTTCTGATTGCAACCAATAAAGAGTCAACTTTACAGATTGGAAGAAATTCCATTGCGCCGGCTGCTGATTTAAAGGTCGCTGGGGTGATTGGAGAGGAATGTTCAATTGTGAGAATCATGCCAGAAGCACCTGCGCATTCAGCTGAACGAGCTATTGCCCCAACATTATGAGGATCAGTGATTTCATCCAAGGCAATAATGAGAGGTTTCGCTGTTTTTGCCATTGACCCATCGAGGAGATCAAAAAGCTCTACATACTCAATCATGGCCGTCAATGCTATGACCCCCTGAGATGAGCCCCTTTCCAAGGGTATTCTTCTCTCGAGGTCGTTAAATTTCATTTTATCTGCAATCGAGCAGGCAATATTCTTCTGCCTAGCTTTCATGCGTATTTCCTCGATTACATCGCCGGAAGCGCCATATTGCACGAAAATCTTCTCAATTTCTCTGCCTGCATTCAGAGCTTCGATGACAGCGCGTCTGCCATAGAGATAATGACTGTTTGTATTCTTCATTAATTCGCGGAAAACCCGTATTTTTACAAGCCTTTGCCCTCCTTCAGAAGGCATTTGTTTCACCGCACAAAGATACAGTAATTCCATGGATCGTCTCGAAACATTCCCGAATCCTGCTGTCGGTAGACAGTATCGCATCAAGCATGTATTGCATGAGTTCACATCGGTATGTCCACTTACCGGACTTCCTGATTTTGCTACAGTGACAATTGATTATATACCTGATGCCATCTGCTTGGAATTAAAAGCACTTAAATACTATTTTCTTGAATTCCGAAATATGGGCATCTTTTATGAGGCCGTCACCAATAAGATTTTGGATGATTTGGTAGAGCGGTGTAATCCCATTGAAATGACGATCACAACAGACTGGGGTGTTCGAGGTGGGATGTCAAGTGTTATCACTGCTACCTATAGGAAATCATGATGGAGTCTCGCATTGCCAAAGAATTCCGCTGGGAAATGGGACATCGATTGCCTTATCATGAAGGTGGATGTCAGAATATCCACGGACATTCCTATACAATGCGTGTTGAAGTCATCGGTGAGATTGATCCCGGAACAGGAATGGTGATTGACTATTTCGACATGAAAGCATTGGTTGACCCATTGATTGCACAATTAGATCATTCTTTTTTATTGGATTCATCTGATCATATTCTGGTGGAGTTTTTCAAACAATATCCCATGAAAGTGAATCAAGTTGATTTTTACTCAACAGCTGAAAATATTGCTCAGTATATTCTTCGTGAATTGATTCCAGGTTTTTCTGCATTCCCATCAGTAAAGCGCTTGACAATCAGACTGAGAGAAACAGAAAACACATTTGCTGAAGCAGAGCACATTTATCATCGTTCATAATCAAATTAGAATATTATTATGTCAGTACGAGTTCGTTTCGCACCTTCTCCAACAGGCTTTCTTCACATAGGTGGATTGAGAACAGCTTTGTATAACTATCTCTTTGCAAAGCATCATGGAGGAGAATGCATTTTACGTATTGAAGACACCGATCAAACGCGATTTGTGGAAGGAGCTGAAGATAATATCGTCGAGATTTGCAGATGGGCAGGAATGGAATTTGATGAGAGTCCTGAAAAGGGTGGCGCTTTTGGGCCATATCGTCAATCCGATCGCACGGAATTATATCGCAAGTATGCAAATCAATTATTGGAATCAGGGAATGCCTATCGTGCATTTGATACTTCGGAAGAATTGGATGCAATGCGCGAACGTCAAAAAAATGCCGGAATCGCAGCGAAATATGATAGAACGGTCATGAGAAGTGAATATACATTGGGGCCTGAAGAGACTCAGAGACTTTTAGATTCCGGTGCAGATTATTGCATTAGATTAAAAGTTCCAGTTTCTGGTGATATCCGATTCAATGATATTGTTCGTGGTGAAGTGATCGTAAATGCAAGAGATGTTGATGATCAAATTTTGTTGAAATCCGATGGCTTCCCAACATATCATTTGGCAAATGTTGTTGATGATCATTTGATGGAAATCACGCATGTGATTCGTGGTGAGGAATGGCTTCCATCAACCCCAAAACATGTATTGCTCTATCAAGCATTTTCTTGGGATATGCCTCGCTTTGCACATTTACCTCTTTTGCTCAATCCTGATAAATCCAAAATGAGTAAACGCTTTGGGGATGTGTTCGCAAAGAGTTTCCGTGAAAAGGGGTTCTTTCCGGATGCCCTCATCAATTTTGTCGCACTTCTTGGATGGAATCCAACTTCCGATAGAGAAATATTCTCCATGCAAGAATTGATTGATGCATTTTCTCTCGAGAAAGTCAATAAAGCAGGTGCAGTATTTGATACAAAAAAATTGGAATGGATGAATGCACAATATCTTCGTTCGACAGAACCTTTGCATCTTATTCCTGCTTTGCAAATAATCTTAAAAGAACATTCCATTGAAGTCACTGATGAACGAGCAGCAAAAATTCTGAAATTGCTCCGAGAGCGAATCACATTTTTGAATGAAGTCCCTACATTCGGTGCATATATGTTCTCTGATTCCTATGAGATTGACGAAGAGTATAAAGCAAAACATTGGAATGCAGAAACTGCCGGTGTCATCAATGCAGTATTGCCTCTATTGAAAGAGCTCAATGCATTTGATCATATAACCATCAATGATGCAGTTGGTGCTTATTCGAAAGAACATGGCATTGCATCAAAGCTGATTATTCATCCTTTGAGAATGATGTTAACAGGCAAACAAGTAGGTGCCGGTTTGTATGAAACCATGGAAGTACTCGGCAAAGATGCATGCATCCAGAGAATTGAACGTTTCTTGCAGACACAAGGGTAATCATGAGAATAGTGCTCATACTCATTACATGTTTTGCTTGTGGTTGCATGAGCACCCCTTCGACTTGCATCAGTGAACGAACAATAGGAACGGTCATTCGTTGGGGTGATGGAGATTTGCAGAAGGGATCTTATAAAGGATATGAGATGCATGCCAAAGAATTGGCCATTTTTGCAGTGGAAAAGGAAAATATGCAGTCTGGCATGAATCAGCGAAGGATTGACTCCGTTGATACTCGATTCTTCTGTCGCACATTGCAAGATATTGTCGGGACATTTACTGCAATACAATCATTATATTCGCCTGGTAAGACATATCGTTCCATTGAATATATCAACATGAAAACGAATGTTCACATGAAGGCTATTTGGAATCCCGAATTTGCCACTTTTGGCAGTAAAGAATTTCGGGCTATTTATGATTCTTTGATGTTGGTATTACCTCCAATGTCTACTGTACAACATGAAAAATGAAGAAAAAGATAGCGGGTTGATTGTTTCATTTATTCCTCGTTCTTGCGAGGGGGGATTATATTTTGGCTTCTGATATTACAATACTACTGGTGGATGATAATCCTGAGTTTTCTGATACTCTTGCAGATATCATCGGGGGCTTTGGGTGGAAAACACATGCATGTAATTCTCCCGAAGATGCTCTTTCCTTTATTGAAAAGAATCATCGTTCTTTGTCTCTAATGTTATTGGATATTGAATTCATCAATTCTCAAATGAATGGTCTTGATGTACTTGGACAAAGCGTTAAGAAATATCCTTCTTTACCGGTCATTATGATTTCCGGTAAAGGAACAATTGAAAATGCAGTTCATGCAACGAAACTTGGCGCTGTTAACTTTATTGAAAAAAGTTCGATTTCCACAGATCGATTGCGAGATGTCTTGACTAGTACACTTGAAAAATTACAAGTGCAAAGTGAGCATCATGAATTGCTAAAGATTATTCAGAAGCAAGGCATCATTGGGAAAAGCGATGCATTATTGAAAGTTGCTGACAAAATCATTCGCTTTGGTAAAACTGATTTGAATGTTCTTGTCACAGGCGAAACCGGAACAGGAAAAAAATTGGTTGCAGAAGCAATTCATGCTGTGAGTAGGAGAGCGCATCATCCTGTCGTTACTGTTGATATCCCAAATATACCGAGAGAATTATTCCAAAGTGAATTGTTCGGACATTTGCGTGGTTCATTTTCCGGTGCGCATGACAATAAGAAAGGATTATTCCATCAAGCAAATAAAGGATCTCTCTTTCTCGATGAGATTGGAGATCTCCCATTAGAATTGCAAGCAAATCTGCTACTCCCAATTGAAACAAAGATTATTCGTAGAGTTGGGTCCGTAGAGGCTGAAGAAGTAGATGTGCGTTTTATTTCAGCAACAGACAGAGATTTGCTTGGCGCAATGCGTGACGGAAAATTTAGAGAACAGTTATATCATCGATTGAGAGAATGTGAAATCACCATTCCTCCATTGAGTGAACGAAAAGATGATATTCCCCTCATTGTGGAACATTATCTCAAGAAACACAATGAAAAAATGGTTGATAATAAAACATTTTCACCAGCTGCCATTGAATATCTGCAGGAACATACCTGGAAAGGAAATGTTAGAGAATTGCAAAGTACACTTCGTGTCGTTTTGCAAACAGTTTCTTCAGACACAATTGAGATTCGTGATATTCATGCTGTTGCAAGCCCGAATGAGCGAGTATATTCCGAACCGGTTTCTGCAAGTACTGATCAATTTTCCATCACAAGTGATGGATCATTAAAAGATGATATTGCTCGTGCAGATAAAATGAAAATCATTTCAACATTGCAAAAATGCAATGGGAATGTTAGCAAGGCAGCTGCATTACTTGCAATAAGTAGAGAAACATTGCATAATAAAATTCGACGCTATGAAATTGATGTCAATAAATTTAGATCCGGTAAATAATATGAGATCAATGCTCATATGTTCTATTGCAATTATGATTGCATGCATGAGCTGTTCAACAGTATCTGTGCCGATGGGTGATGCCATTGATGCCTATACCATCAAAATTGAAAGAACTGCATGTCGGGGTAATTGTCCGGTTTATGCAATGACCATTCATGGAGATGGTACCCTTGAATATGAAGGATTTATGAATACGCCTTACAAAGGAAGACGTATTGGTAGTATTTCAAAAGATTCAATTTCAGCATTGCTTCGTACTATTGAATCTATCGACATCAATGCACTTCAACATCAATATACACAGCAATCTTCAACAGATATGCCATCAGTTGTATTCACAGTGCAACATCAAAAGCAAGGAGTGATTCGAGGAAAGAATATCATAGATTATCAAGGAGATGCAACTGCTCCTGAAGCATTGCGTTTACTCTATAATCGCTTAGATGCTTGGTATACAATCATTCAATGGCAATAATCAACATACAATTGAGTACAACAATGACAGAATTGATCAATCGATACAAACAATGGAAACAAGAAAGAGATGCGAAGAGAAAAGAGCCTTCCACTCCTACAGAGCATGTTCTAGCTTGGTTTAAAACAATGTTTGGTGCTATCTTTTTCATCATGATTGTAAATGGATTATTATTTGGTTCTTTTGTTGTTCCAACAGGATCAATGGAAAACACCGTTGCCACCGGTGATTTTGTATTTGTAAATAGACTTGTATATGCACCTTCAACACCACAGATGGTGCCCTTCATCAATAAACCACTTCCATTTTTTAGATTTCCCGGTTATTCAACACCCAAAGTTGGTGATGTGATTGTATTTATTTATCCTGGCGATAGAGATGATATTGAACCGAGAGATTTTACTTATTATCTCAAACGATGCATGGCAATTGCAGGTGATACTTTGGAGATTCGCAATACAAAGGTATATGTAAATGGGAAGGAAGTTGGTTTGCCACTAGATGGAAAATTTGATTTATCCATGGAGCCACCCGCTGAATTTAAAGATCAATGGCTTCAAGCACAAAAAGAACATTCATTCCCAATTGGCCGCGGGTATACACGAGATGATTGGGGGCCGATGCGAATTCCCAAATCCGGTGATATTGTCAAACTTGATAAACAGTCAATATTGGAATGGCAAACATTTATCCGCCGCGAAGGACATACATTGGCAGTTGAAGGCGAGAAGATATTCATAGATGGAAAAGAAACAACATCCTTTACTGTGAAAAGAGATTATTGCTTCGGTTTGGGTGATAATCGCAATAATAGTGAGGATAGCCGTTATTGGGGTTTCATTCCTGTTGAAAATATTATTGGAACTCCCATGATTGTCTATTGGTCTTGGGATACAGGTCGCCCCATTACAGATCTTTTCAAAAAGATTTCATCAATTCGTTGGTCTCGCATAGGTACAATCATACAATGAGTGATCAAACACTCGGAATCCGGCATCTAGCATGATTGAATTGTTTCGCATAGGTTTCTTGCAAATCACATTGATTGATGTGCTCGACATTGGTATTGTGACAATTCTTTTCTTTTCGCTCTATACTGTATTGCGTGATACAATTGCAGTCCGAATCCTACTTGGATTTATTCTGATGCTTATTGTGTCATTCATCACGCAGTCTTTAAACCTGAAAGCATTGAATTGGATTTTGCGTGCAATTGCCGATATATGGCTTATCGCATTCATTATTCTCTTTCAACCTGAAATACGAAGAGTATTGCTTTTGGTCACAAGAACAAAGTTGTTTAGAGTAATTGTCAAGAGAAATTTATCACAGACACTCGATCATATCGTTGAAGCAGTCAAAGAATTGTCTGATCGACATGTTGGTGCATTACTGGTATTCCCGCGTTCTCAAAACATTAAAATGACCATTGACACAGGCATTCCAATTCAAGCTTTGGTAAGTTCGGAATTGCTTCTTTCACTCTTTAATCCCAAATCACCATTGCATGATGGTGCTGTTATCATTGAAAATGACATGATCACCGCAGCCAAATGTGTATTGCCTTTGAGTACAATGTCAAGAAATGATTTGGGTAATCTCGGAACCAGACATAGAGCCGCTTTAGGATTATCAGAACAATCCGATGCAGTCATTGTGATTGTTTCCGAAGAAACAGGTGCAATTTCCCTGGCTAGGGAAGGACATCTTACGCAGCAAGTTGGCATTAAGACATTTCCAACTTTATTGCAAAAGTATTTGTCATCAGGCACAATATCTGATGCAGAATAAACAATATCCGAATAGTGCAGCACATTCGGTTTAATCCATAGATTTCCATGAGTCGTCAATTTCAAGATGCACGCAATCAACTGATTGATACGCTTCGATCAAAAGGCATTGTCAATGAAGATGTATTGCATGCAATGCAACAAGTTCCAAGAGAACGGTTCATTTCCGGACCTTTCAAACAAAGGGCGTATGAAGATGTAGCCTTGCCAATAGATAAACATCAAACAATATCCCAGCCTTACACTGTTGCAAGAATGACAGAATTATTAGAGCCAAAACCCGGTGATGCAATACTTGAGATTTTGAATTGTATAATACTGCAAGAACATTATTGAAGGAACTATATCCAGATAAGAATATTCAATGCAGATTTGGTGATGGAACGATTGGTTGGAATGAATTTTCCCCATTCAAAGGGATAATCGTCACAGCAGGTGCACCGGAAATTCCGGAAGCTCTGCTAAAACAATTGGCAATTGGTGGACATTGCATCATCCCCATTGGGAATGAACGCTCTCAAGTTATGCATTGCATCGTTCGTGAAGATGAACAACAGTATGCTGATTATCCTCTTGAGGATGTTAGTTTTGTTCCATTGATTGGTAAACAAGGCTGGAATGGAGAATCATGATGAATGAAATCGACATATACGCAGAAGTACAGAAACTGAAAAGCGAGAAAAAGAACATAGTTTTTACAAATGGTTGTTTCGATATTCTCCATAAAGGTCATGTAGCATATCTGCAAGCAGCAAAATCTTTGGGAGATATTCTCATTGTGGGAATGAATACAGATGCATCCGTACAAAGACTTAAAGGGCAGGATAGACCTGTGAATAGTCTTGAAGATAGAGCATTTGTATTGTCAGCTTTGCGTTCTGTGGATTATGTTGTCGCATTCGATGAAGACACACCTTTGTCACTGATTCAAGCGATTTTGCCGGATGTATTGGTGAAAGGTGGTGACTATACAATCGACACCATCGTTGGTGCAACAGAGGTATTGTCATATGGTGGCAAAGTAGAAATCATTCCATTTGTTGAGGGAAAATCCACGACCTCAATCATAGACGCTATTAAGAAGTCTTAATCAATTCCTGATATCTTTGCTTCAATGATTCTAATTCTGCTTTATGCTGTTCTGCATCGGATTCCAATATTCCTGGAATCTCAAGCATAGCATCAATGATCGAATCATTGAGTTTGCCTCTTCTCAATGCTTCTGCATAAGGCATATGATTAAATGTGACCATTGAATATGCAGTGTGAAATGTATCGGGGAACATGTCGGAGAGCATCCTTTCCGCTTTTTTTCTACGCAAAAATTCAGGATCGGCGACTAGATCCCGCATTTCAATGAAATTGTTCAAAGCTAATTCTGCAATGGCATCGCCATTTGGTTTTCTAGCAAGTTCATAAGCATGAAAAAGAGAAGTCCAATCATCACTTGTATGAGAAGCGAGCATTTCATCAAATACTCTACAATCTTCAAAGCCAGCATTCATGCCTTGTCCAAAGAAAGGAACGATTGCATGCGCTGCATCACCCATCAAGAGAATCTTATCTTTATAAGCCCAAGGAAAAGCCTTTACAGTCACAAGAGATGACACAGGATTAGTACGAAAATCTTCCAATAAGGTTGGCATCATTTCAAGTGCATCGGGAAATTGCTCCGCAAAAAATGACATGATTTGTTCATCTGTTTGTAAT
>RGCF01000078.1 GCA_009919265.1 Bacteroidota bacterium
ACCGATCGATAATTCTGCTCGATTGCATAGAGCGCGCAGTCTTTGAAGAGAGAAGGGAATTCCAAAATATTAGCGTGATTAGCACCTCGGAAACTATAGATACTTTGGGCATCATCACCCACAGCCATCACATTTGCTTTTGTTCCTGCGAGGGCCTTCACGATGCGATGTTGCAAACTATTTGTGTCTTGATATTCATCAATCATGATGAATTGATATTCCTTTTGCAGTTGAGCTGCAATATGAGGTTTGCTTTCGAGAAGCATCAATAAATAAACAAGCAAATCATCATAATCCATCAAATGATGTTGCCTTTTATAATTCACATATTGAATGAACAATTGAGAGATATCTTCAATTTCCTGAATGAATTGCGGGTATTGTTCATGGATGATATCATCAACGGTTTTGCACATATTGACAGACAACCCATACATCGTCGCGAGCGTATGTTTCTGTGGAAATCGTCTCTTGGTTTTCTGTGTTGTTCTTCGATTGCGAATAAGATTCATTGCATCTTCCGCATCCGCTTGATCAATCACTGAGAAAGTTTGATTGAAACCAAGTTCTCCTGCGAAACGACGCAGAATACGATGAGCAAAAGAATGGAATGTGCCGCCATGAACTTTATCACATCTTCCACCAAGCATGGTGGATGCTCGGCGTAGCATCTCAGATGCAGATTTGCGAGTGAATGTGAGTAGCAATATGTGTTCGGGTGGAATTCCTGATTCCACAAGGCGAGCAAGACGATAAACCAAGACTCGAGTTTTTCCTGTGCCAGCTCCTGCAAGCACAAGAGCTGGTCCATGCATATGACTTACTGCAGCCAATTGTGCCGGATTAAGTTCTTGTTCATATGGAATCGTAAAGTTGGGATATCCGTTCTTCGCTAAGGCATCAATGGATTGAGCCGTGTTTTGAGAACTACGAAGAACAAGTTTTTTCATGGATATGAATTGAGCAGGTTGAATCGAAATTAGAATGATTCTTCTTGTTGATCATCATCATCGAATAAATGATCATCATCGAGGTCGTCTTCATCAAATGCAAGTTCATCATCAAAAGAATCTTCATCATCCCATCCACCTGTGGCAAGATCTGATTCCAAAAATTCTTCCAATTGCTGAAGCATCGGTTCTTGTGATAAAAGTTTAATCAAAGCTTGAGCATGCATCTCCGCATCAGCAGATGAGCAATTCCACACTTCCTCTTTCATATAAGCTGAAGTTTTTTTGCCAACATTGAGCATGCCAAGAATAGCTGAATGATTCGTGATTGTATTTGTCGCATCTGTGTCGGCATTCGTTGCGCGGACCTCAAATGTAGCAGGTTTATCTCCACTCGTCCAGATAATATCGATATAGAAGAGATCCCCCTCAAAACTTTTCAGATGCTGTTTATTCTTCATGATGTTTTCTTGATTGGAATATTCGAATACCGTAATATTTACTGCACAAACATACGAAAATGCAAAGAAAGCTCAAGGAGTCTGCAGTTTGTCTCGAAGTACTTTATACTCGGGATCATCTTTGATTTCAAGGGCTTTTGCAATATGCTCAAGAGCCTTTTCAGTATTGGATTGGGAGTGATATATCATGCTGAGATGATAATTGATGACGCCATTGCGATCAAGTTCTTGAGTAAGAGCTTTTTGTAGTATATCCAATGCAGCCTCAGTATTTCCCAGTTTATATTGAATCCAACCATATGTATCAAGATATGAAGGATTATCAGGGTATTGTGAAACCGCTATGAGTGACATTCTCAATGCTTCATTCAGTTCAGTATTTCTTTCGGAAAGAGCATAGGCAAAATTATTATTAAAGGATGCGCTCAAACTATCTATTCGAAGAGCTTCTTTGAAGCAAGAATCTGATTCTCGGAATTGTTTATATCGATCATGAATTCCTGCCAATTCTCCCCATGCATCTGCATCTTGTCTATCTCGCTTAATGGCCTCCCTCATAAAAATCATCGCTGATTCAAGACTATCAGCTTGCATTGCTCTGATTCCAAGAAGAAAAGGAAATCTTGATTGATTTGGATATTTAGAGGCATATCGATTGCAGTGAGATATAAATAATGTCTGTTCGTCAATACGCATCAATTCCATTGCAAGACCTATACTTTCTTGTATATGGGATGAATCTGCAATAGACAATGCTCTATTATGAAAATAATCTGCCAAGGAATTCAGCTTTGTATGTTCTGCAAGGAGTGCGCAAGAAATAGTGACAATCCATGATTGTGTTTTGAATTCTCTTAACTTTTCAAGGTGAGGTTCAATGCTCGGACTGAGTTGAATAGAATCATTCGTAAGCAATAATGTCATGAGCAACGATTGATAATATTCTTCTAACTCTTCATCAAGGGATGTAGGGAGAAATTCTTCTATGGTTTGTAATGTCTGATCAATCTGACCATATAATTGATAGCCTTCGATGAGCATGGAACGAGCAATTGCATTATCAGGATGTATTGCATGATGATGTTTCATCAATTCGATATACTCAGGGCCTTTGTTCAAGCGAACAAGTAGCATTCCATATCGTTTGACGATATCTGATTCAAAACCCGTGAGATTGACAAGTTTTTTGAAATAGTGTTCTGATTGCTCTGGATATAAATATTCGGTTAATCCAGCCAATGAATAGATAATGATTTGATCATTTGGTTTGAATCGTTCTAGATCCTGAAAAGCAGCCAATGCCTTATCAAATTGTTCATGTTCTACATAGAAGTCTGCCAATGCTTCACGAGCTGCAAGTAAATTGGAATCTAATGCAATAGCTTTTTGCATGAATTCTATTGCAAGATCTGTTTTTCTCATATTGGAATAACAATTCCCCATGGCATAAAAGACCATTGCTGAAGTGTCCAAATGCAAAATGCGTTGATAGGTCTTTAAGGCTTCTTCATATTCTTTATTCAATTGCTGTTCGGATGCTTGTATAAAATAATCAAGGACAATCCCGGACATTCTGGTTGAATCTGCTCTGGAAAGTGGTAGAGGTTTGCTTCTGAAAAAAGAGGGAAGTGGTTTTACGATTCTCTTGGTTGAGGTAACAATTTGTGTCTCAGGAAGTGATGATGCACACCCGGATATCAAACTCGCCGTTGCGACGATTAGCGAGATACATATACCTGATATGCCCAATTTCTTCATTGATTTGAAATGGCAGTGCATAAAAAAACCCCACTTGAAACCAAGCGGGGTATAGAAACTATTGCTACCATCACTTTGAAGCAAGATCTTTCATCATTGCTGCATAGCCCTTTTTATCGAGCGTGCGCAATGCGCGAGCTGTTGCTTTTACTGTGATAAAACGACCCTCTTCAGGAATCCAAATACGCTTCTTCTGTAAATTTGGAAGAAAGCGTCTACGCGTGCGATTATTTGCATGCGAAACATTGTTTCCGTAGCGGACGGTCGTACCGGTTAATTCACAAACCTTTGACATTGTCTTTACCTTTGATATAGAGGTGTTTGTAGTTACAAATTTAGACTGCAAATATAGGAGTTTATCCTAATATGAGCAAACACTTTCGCCCGCATATTCCATCGATTATGGCGTTTTCTTTGCATGTTCAGCTTGAATGAAATATTGAACGAGTCCATTTTTCATGGGTTTGAGGCTTAAAATCTGTCTTCCGGCTGCTTTTTGTGCTGTAATGAGTGTAGCATAGACAAGACCATGATGCACCCAAAAAATCCAGTTGATCCAATAATAGGTGGAGAAAGAAAATGCAAGATGAGCTATCATTATATATGGAGCGATGGCTGTCATTGTGAGCATTTCAGGTGATAAATGCGATCTAAATTCTGTATCTCGTGAAGCATGTAATGTTTTTTTGAACAAGTGCACAAATAAGGAAGCATAAGCCACAAAACCAATAGTTCCTCTTTCAGCGAGCAAACCGGAATGCAAAGAATCTGAAAAAGAAATGGGATTCATTTTTGAAAAATACTCATAACATCCAGCTCCTATTCCAGTGATTGGATATTCAGCCCAAATGGAAAATCCTTGAAAGATGGTTGAAAGTCTTCCAAAAAATGATTCACCAACAATTGAAGTACCTCTTCCGCCACCACTTGATAATACATCAACAATTCCTCCAACTCTTTTTGTGAAGAGATCAAAGACACTGATACTGACATATTGACTCACAATTGCATCGGTGATGAGAATTAATGCAAATCCACCGGCAATCGATGAAAGTAATGCTACCTTTTTCTTTGATTGCTCAAATATCAAAGCCCACAATGTGATTAATGAAATTGAGAATAATGCAGTGAGTGAAAATGTAAGAAACATGCCAATGATTGCAGGTATTGCAATGCATGTACGAAGTACTTTTGATTGAAGAAATGGTTGTGTTCCACGCAAAAATGGGATAAGCAAGAATGTCAATACAAGTGTATTGAATTGCGCATAAAATGATGGCTCACTAAAGATTGAGGTCGCTCGGAAAAAGTTTTCAAAACGCAAACTGAGCTGGGTCATATTGTCCATTGAGTGATAATTCCGAATGCTGATGGACACATTATTGATCGGAATCCAAGCAAGAGGTAAATCGAATGCTCTGGCAAATATTTGATAAATACCGAAGATATTGATCGCAATACTGATGACAAGCATGAATCGTATAGCAGATCTAAATGCATCTGCGGGATAGATTCCAGATGCGAATATGAGTATGAGTATCCATTTGGAGAGAAAATTTGTGCTTGTTTTTAGCCATTGAATTTGCATCTCCGATGATCCGGACAAAAGTGGCGCAAATACAGATGCATATTCGGCAAAGAGTATTAAGAACAGTCCAGCAAATGCCCATCCGGGCAATGTTTGCACGGAGGCACCTTTCCAAATGAATTGATAAAGTGCAAAGAAAATCACAAGCCAAGAACTAACATCGGCGGGGGTGATGCCATATGTACTGACATTGAAAAATTGGTAGATGTTGATCCAACAAGCAACAAAGACAATCGATATGATCAATGCATGAGACTTCATGAGAGCTGTGTCAGTTTTTGTTTTAATGCCTGCAATGTATGAAGAGGAAGTGAACAAGCATAGTTCTCACAGAAAAAGATTGCTAATTCTTGTTCAGTCTGCTGCTTTGCAAGTACAGGTGCAAATGCTGCTATATCATGACTTGACTCTGCATAGGCAATGATGGCATGAGGAAGATATGAATGCATAAGTTCTTGGATGCAGGGATCTCGTTCACTGTTCATTCCACTACCGGCAAAGACAATTTCAGCGCGAGGTCCATTCATGAACATGAGTGCTGTCAAACTTGAAGAAAACCCAATTGGATGTGTTTGCATTTGTTTCCCATGAGCTCTCACTAATGAATATGCGAGATTCATATACTTAGTGTTACCAGTCAAGGCACCCAATTTGGCATAAGCCATGATTGCTAGTGAAGTGGCAGATGGTATTGCTCCATCATAAGCAGATGCATATTTATGGAATGACAATTCATGCTGATCTGCCATTGTGATCCGGCCATCTTCTTCCACAAAATTCTCAGCAAATGCATCTGCAATCTTGATGCAATCATGAATATAGGTATCCTTTCCTGTTGCAGTATATAACTCAAATAAAGCAAGCATTAAAAATGCATGATCATCAGCCATGGCAGTGATGGAGGCTTCTCCATTTCTATAACGATGCAAGAGCATATCATTTTTGATCATGCATTCTTTGATGAATGCATAAGATTTTTCAGCGTGATCAATCCATTCCGGTTTATTGAATGATCGTCCGGCATAACTCATGGCTTGTATCATGAGTGCATTCCAATCTGTTAGAATTTTATCGTCAAGAAGTGGTGGAATGCGTTGTTCGCGATAAGCTAAACATTTGATTCTCATGCTTTCATATAGATCTGCATTCTTTGTTTTCAAAGAATCATCCAAGAATAAGCTCAGAATATTTTTACCTGTTAATGTTCTTTTGGCTTCATCGACATAATTACCTTCTTGAGATACATGAAAGCATGTTTTTGCAAGATTGAATTCTTCGTCATTCAAGATTTCAGACAATTCTTCTTCTGTGAAGAGATAATATGTGCCTTCTTCGCCTTCGCTATCAGCATCTTCCGCGCAATACCAACCTCCTTGAGGGGAAGTCAAACGAGTTTGAATATACGATACGATTTCTTCAGCATTGTTTTTGAATGCTACATCTTTTGAGTAAAGCCATGCTTCAGTCATTGCTTGCAACATCATTGCTTGATCATAGAGCATTTTTTCAAAATGAGGCACAAGCCATTGTCTATCTGTGCTATAGCGATGATATCCATAACCGATATGATCTTTCATGCCACCAAGCGACATATTCTTCAATGTTTGCATTGCCATATTCGCCAATTGATCATTCTTGGTGAAATGTGCTCTGCGTAGCAAATAGATCAAATGATGTGGACTCGGAAATTTTGGTGCAGTACCAAATCCTGCATATTCTTGATCATATCGATCAAGGAATAATCCATCCGCTTTTTCAAACATATCCGGCGAGATATCTCCCAATTGAGACTGCGCATGATGATTCGTCATTTGCGAAACAATTTCTTTTCCTGAAGATATGATAGCATCTCTTTCATTCTTCCATCCTTCAGCAATGCGCAAGAGTATATCTTTGAATCCGATGCGATTCGGAATGGATTCTTTCGGAAAATATGTTCCTGCAAAAAAGGGTAGTTTATCGGGAGTCATGAAAATCGTGAGTGGCCATCCACCATGTCCTGTCATTGCCTGACATATCTCCATGAGCGCAGCATCGATGTCGGGTCTTTCTTCGCGATCAACTTTTATTGCAATGAACTCACGATTCAATGCATCGGCAATTTCTTGATCTTCAAATGATTCATGTTCCATGACATGACACCAATGGCAAGTGGCATATCCTATGCTGACAAATACAGGTTTTTCTTCCGTGATTGCTTGTTCGAAAGTGGCATTGCTCCATGCCTTCCATTCGACAGGATTATATGCATGTTGCAATAAATAAGGCGAAAGCTCATTGATGAGAGCATTCGCCTTTTTTGTATTCTGTGATGTTGAATTCTTATCCGCCATAACGCATTTTGATATTCGGAATGAGATATTCTTTGAATGTCTTTTCTGCATCATAATCCGGTGACCAATTCCAATCCTTGCGAGCTTTGGAATCATCAACCACTCCGGGCCATGAATCAATAATCTCTTGTCTTTTTTCCTGTGGCTTAAAGTCAATTGATGCATTTGGAAATTCAGCTTGCACCATGTTCTTAATTTCTTCAGCAGTTGGTGAGAATGAAGTTACATTATAGACTCTGGTACTTAAATTCTCAAGCGGTGCGGCAGCAAGTTGCAATAATGATTTCACGGCATCAGGCATGGCCATGAATGGAATTTGAGCATCGGGTCTAACAAAGCAATCATAGTGTTTGCCCTGTGCCGCATTATGAATCATTTCAGGAGCATAATCACTTGTTCCGCCTGTTGGAACAGTGAATGCGGAAATCAATCCTGGAAAGCGAAGTGCTCGGAAATCAACGAATCCTGATTCCTTTTCCGGTGACAATCTGCGATAGCAATCTGAATAATAGCGTCCAAGTTGTTCATTGTATGATTTATTGATGCCATACATTGTGATGGGGGAAGCAAAATCATCTTCTTTTGCCGGACCCGACATGCGTTTCATTTCAAGAGTTGGAATACCAAATGCAGCAATCGTGCTTGGGAATAGTACTTTCACAGCAGTATTGGTTCTTTTGCCAATACGATATGACAATTGCAATATATTCATCGTGCCATCAACATTGACATGATGTGCACGCTCAGGATTTTTTTCTCCACTCGTAGAAAGAATTGCCGCAAGATGGAAGATATCATTTACATCATGTTTTTCAATGTCGCGAATCACTTCATCATCACAAATGTCACCGATGATGACTTCTTCGCATAAAGATGCATGATGATCGCTCAATGGTGAAAGGTCAACCGCAATAATGCTGGCTTGTTCTTTGGAAAGGGTTTCAAGCAATAAATGGCCTATTTCACCATTTGCTCCGGTGATGACTACTGTTCTTTGTGACATTGGTATGTATGAATGATGACTAAAAAACATGGTTTGTGAGATGGCAAAACTACGAAAACAAGAGAGAATTTGTAGTTATTCAATGCTGAAGCTGTTGAATTGGTATTTTTGCATGTGTTTTTGGAGTGTATATGCGAGCTTATTTGACTCCTGCCGGACAACAATCGGCAGATAACCATGCGATTTCAACCATTGGGGTTGCGGGTGCTCTTTTGATGGAAAATGCTGCAAGTGGTTCAGCTCATTGCATTGCAATGTGGATGCCAGACATTTGCATTGCATGAATCGCTTTGACATAACTGTATATCATATTGGAAAGCAAGATGCGATGTCACCCGAAACAAAAGCCAATCATGATGCGGCTTTGGCATTGCATATACCAATGCGTACACTTTCTGAAACGGATATTTCACAATTACATTTTCAAGCCGATTGTATCATCGATGCAATTCTTGGTACTGGTGCAAATTCCGAACTCTATGGAATGCCGTTATTATTGATGGAAAGACTCCATTCACAAGATGTGTTTTCTTCCTCTTTATGCATTGCAATTGATATTCCAACAGGAATTGATGCAGAACATGGAAATGCACATAAGTATGCATTCAGAGCGCATGGTACATGTACGATGTTTAGCGAAAAAGTTGGAATGATATTGCATCCGGCAAAAGAATATTGTGGAGAAGTGCAGACTATCATGCTCGGAATTCCTGAAGGCATCGCTCATGAATATGCTTCAGTATTTTCTTTGGAAGAACAAGATGTATCACAATTAATTACACATCGAAAAGAACAATCTCAGAAATATGATTATGGAAGATTGCTCATCATTGCCGGATCTCAAGATATGCCAGGAGCGGCTGCACTATGCGCCATGTCGGCATTTCGATCGGGGATTGGACTAGTGGAAGTTTTGACTCCAATCTTACATCCCGGCATGCCACCAGAAGCGCTTGTATCCATCATTCCAACTGATGATGATGGTGGAATGAATGCTGCAGTCATCGCCGAGTATATTCAAGCATCGAAAGATAAAACGCATGCTATTGTCTGTGGTCCGGGTCTAGGAAGGCGTGCGGGCGAAGAGATTGCGAATGCCTTATTGGATTTGAAACTTTCTATCCCTGTGATCCTCGATGCAGATGCCATTCCTCAATCAATACATACATTTCCTGCGAATTGGGTATTAACTCCACATCCCGGAGAATGTTCACGCATGACTGGCATTGAACGCAAGTCAATCGAGCAATCTCCAATTCGCATGACGCAAGCAATTGCACAACAAATCAATTGCATTTTACATGTGAAGTCCGTCCCTGCTTGCACATCTGATGGATCAGTGACATTCATTACAAGAACGGGGAATCCCGGAATGGCCACTGCCGGATCCGGTGATGTATTGAGTGGAATGATCGGTGCATTTCTTGCTCGTGGAATCAATTCATTACATGCATGCGCACTTGCTTCCATGTTACATGGAGAAGCAGGAGATTTTGCCCGTTCGGTTTTTGGTGAAGAATCTATGTCTGCAAGTGATATCATCGCATCCATACCACATGTGATTGATCGCACCTTGATGGATGAATGGGATGATGAAGAATGAAGCATGTGATTGACATTGCACTCTCACCATCAGAGGCATCATCACCGGAACTTGTTTTTGCACATGCTGTCCATCAAGCCGGAATTGATGCGGATTCTGTGACTTCTCATCATGTGCTCAAACGCTCAATTGATGCACGAGGAAAATCACCGAAAATCATGTTGAACATTGCATTGTTTGTGAATGAAGAAGCGCCAATACAATCACCATTATCATCCAAGTTTCGAGATGTTCATCATGGTAAAAGAGTTGTCATTATAGGGGCAGGGCCTGCGGGGTATTTTGCAGGACTCGAATGTCTGTTTCATGGACTCAAACCAATCATCATTGAAAGAGGAAAGGATGCTCGATCTCGGAGAAGAGATTTACGAGCCATTCAGCAATTTGGAATTGTGAATCCTCACTCGAATTATTGTTTTGGCGAAGGTGGTGCGGGTACATATTCCGATGGAAAATTGTGGACGAATTCAAAAAAGCGTGGTGATATACGCAAAGTACTTCAATTGCTGGTTGAGCATGGAGCACATGAACGCATTTTAATTGATACGCATGGTCATATAGGATCAAATAAATTACCTGGAATCATTCAAGAAATCAGAGCGACCATTGAACAATATGGTGGGGAAATACATTTTGATTCATGGGTGAATCAATTCCTCATTGAACATGATCGTGTGAATGGAGTTGCCTGTGCAAATGGGAATATATTCCATGGAGATGCAATTATTTTGGCAACGGGTCATTCAGCTAGAGACATCTTTACCACATTGCTTGAAGCGGGCATTCATATTGAGTCAAAACCATTTGCAATTGGCGTAAGAGTAGAACATCCTCAAGCATATATTGATGAGATTCGCTATAAGCAATCACCTCGTGATCCACATTTACCTGCTTCATCATATAAACTTGTCGAACAAGTGCAGGGTAGAGGTGTATTTTCATTTTGTATGTGCCCTGGTGGACTCATCGTACCTGCTGCAACTGCACCCGGAGAAATTGTCGTGAATGGTATGTCCATGTCAAGAAGAGATTCACCATTTGCCAATTCCGGAATCGTAGTTGCAATAGAACAAGTGGATCTCAAAGAATATGAACAATATGGTGCACTTGCCGGGATGCAGTTACAAACGGAAATCGAACAAGCTGTCTTTGCATCAGGTGATGGATCGCAGAAAGCTCCTGCACAACGGTTGCAGGATTTTTTAACAGGTACTGTGAGTCAGTCATTACCAAAAAGTTCATATATACCCGGACTATATTCTCATGATATTGCCACACTTTTTCCTCAACATATTGCAAAGAGATTGCAATTTGGATTTCAAGCTTTTGAACGCAGCATGAGAGGATATTTGCATCCAGAAGCCATCATTGTTGCAACAGAATCCAGAACAAGTTCACCGGTGCGTATTCCTCGTAATCCCGAAACTCGTGAGCATGTTCACATGAAAGGACTGTATCCTTGTGGTGAAGGCGCAGGATATGCAGGTGGTATCGTGAGTGCTGCCATGGACGGACAAAATACAGTGCAGGCAATAGCGAAGGCACTTGGAGTACAAGTATGAGACCCAATCCTGATTTCGGCATATATCTGCATATACCATTTTGCGAAAAGAAATGTGTGTATTGTGATTTCTATTCTCTTGAAAACATGGAACACAAAGATGTATTTGTGTCCATCCTGAAAGAAGAAATCATTGCCGGCGCATCATATCATGCACAATATATTCGCCCTGCAACAAGCATATTTTTTGGAGGAGGAACTCCATCACTTCTCAAGCCGGAACAAATTGCATCCATCATGGAAACGCTTCGCATGCATCTCCCCATACATGAAGAAGCAGAGATTACAATGGAATGTAATCCTGGTACAATCACCAAAGATTCATTACTCGGATATAAAAAAGCCGGAATCAATCGATTGAGTTTTGGCATTCAATCATTTAATCAAGAAGAATTGGATTTTTTGCATCGCATACATTCTCCTGAAGAAGGTAAAGAAGCAGTTCGTCTGGCAAGAGATGCAGGATTTGACAATATTAACATCGATATCATATTTGCTTTGCCAAATCAGAGTATAGCTTCTTGGAATGCAACCTTAGAACAAGCACTTGCATTGAAGACTGAACATATTTCTGCATATAGTTTAATATTCGAAGAAAAAACTCCGCTCTTTTCAATGTTGCAAAAAGGATTGGTCAAACCACAAGATGAAGAACGAGATGCAGAATTATATGCAATGACAATCGAAGCATTGACAAATGCGGGATATGAACAATATGAAGTCTCTAATTTTGCCAAGCCATCATTTCAATGCAATCACAATCGCACGTATTGGCAAGCAAAAGAATATCTGGCATTTGGTCCATCCGCACATGGATGTATCAATAATGAGCGATATTGGAATTTTAGGAATCTCAAGCGTTATTTCGAAGCAGTGCGATTGCATGGTAGAGGAGAAGCAAGTCGGGAAGTGCTGACCAAGCATAATGTGCTCGGTAGTTAATTTGGCGCCGAGTAGTTTAGAATCTCTAAACTGCTTGACAAAGAACTTTGACTTTCCTGAACTCCTAATTTCTCGAAATCCCGCAATCATATTATAAATGATTGAAGTTGAATCTGTTTGACTGTTTGCTTGCCTTCTGGAAATCGCCTGTGCTTTTTTCCCCAGATATTTAGACATTGAGATAGCCAAAATAGAAAAATAAAGAGTTGTTATAAGAAACAAGGAAGGTGAATATAGAAAGAGACCAATTGCAAGTGTAATTTGCAAGAACAACTCTGAAATCAAAGAAATTGATGATCCTAATAGCGTTGTTATAGCTTGAGTAGATCCCAGGGTTAGTGAGTGTTGATATTCAGCAATATTCCTACTCCGAAGCTCATCAAGACCTTCAAGAAAGAGTCGAGAAAACAGGAGTGATGTGATTTGAGCTTC
>RGCF01000079.1 GCA_009919265.1 Bacteroidota bacterium
AGCCTCTTATGTTTTTTGGTGTGAACCTAGATAAAGTAAATTGGTACCTCGTTTTGTACTTTCTGTTTTCCATCGTATTCCTCGTGGGCACGACGATGAAATTGTTCGAAATGGGTCCAACCCGAGCCGTAATTTATTGCGTGGGAGCCTTATTGGTTTTGATTTTCTACGGCTACCGCTGGTTTGGAAAAGGTGCCTCCGCACCTCTTGGAAAATGGCCTCCAACAATTAACACTTGTCCCGATTATTTAACATATGTTCCTAGTCTGCCCGGCGACGATGTTCAAGGTTGCGTAGATATGTTGGGAGTTTCTACGAACGGCTCATTCAAGCGTACTCTTCCAAGTGAGATTATTGACGGAGGGAATCTGGCTAGTACACAAATCAATCAAGTAATCCCCTTCACATCAGAGGACGTTACTCCTGGTGACACGAATACCATACAAACCATTTGTAACCTGTGTCAGCGTATGGGTCTCACATGGGAGGGCGTCTATGATGGCGATGTCTGTGTGGGAATCTCCAAGTCCAAGATCGCAGAACAAGAAGAGGCACCCCAGCAATGTGTATAAATATTGGTCTAAAGATAATATACCGCTTTTAAAATAAGACCCCATGACCTACGTGAACCTTCATCCGGGTGTAGAAAAATCACTCAGACGATGGTTAAAGGAACCAACTACCGCGGCATTTCTTCTTGTCGGCCCACCAGGTGTTGGTAAGACAACTCTGGTCAGAGAAATCCTGAAACAAGAATCCTACCGAATTGTTGAACTCAATGCGAGCCATACAAGATCGGGGCAGGCATTCAAAAAACAGATTATCCCACTTCTCACACAGCAATCAGTCCTAGAGGCCATGTCACCCACTTCTAATTCCAATAAACTCGCTGTGCTTCTAGATGAGATAGATGGGCTCAGCCTAGGAGAAAAAGGAGGTCTCAGTGAACTCCTAGACTATATGCGCTCTTGGAAACAAGGACAAACAATGCACCCGTTACTTCTCATTTGTAATGAAATCAAGGGTCGTTCGTATCAACATATTGTACGACTCAGTACATATATTCCAATGGAATTTCCATCTAACACCGTCCAATCATGGCTTGGTCAAAATTTACCGGCAGAAGTTCTAGCCACGGCAGATCTCCGTGTGATTCTTCGTTCAATAGAAGGAAGAAACTCGGCAGCAGTTACAAATACAGGCACTGAATTTACAGAACCAGTTATCGATTCTATAGACGAAGAAGAAGAACCTAGCACAGACATACTTAAATTCAGTCATTCCTGTCTGTATGAATCATGGGACCCACTTGTTATTCCGGAAGTTGAAAATAATCTCGGAAATTTATCTGGACTCTGCGTACATGAAAATATTCATAAACGCCTACAAAAAATCCCTGATGCCTGGACTCACTACAAAGAATTTCTCCAACTCTTTGATATAAGTGACAAAGCCGACTATTGGGCGTTTTTCTATCAGAATTGGAATTTACTGAGGCCCAGTTTTCAATTGAAACTCAAAATTACGAACGCATTCCTTTCAGAATACCCTATTGATTCTATACCCAGTGTTAATGCATTACAATTTACACAAGTTCTGACAAAACAGTCTTCCATGTACAATACGTGGAAGCAAATGATACAGTTTTCAGATGAATCGGGATGCCCTATTGAAGAAATACCTCGGCAGTTACTCAATAGACAATCACAAGGTATAAAAGTCAATAGTACTCAGGCCAAAAAAATTACATCCATGAGCCTTCCTAAGGAACTATGTACTTATAATCCGTGAATGACAATCCGATCAGAAGCATCTTTTTGTGTAATAATTTCCTGTTGAATCAACCAATCCCGCACATCATGGATATGATTCCCCTGCAGTTTAATCACTTCATTACCAGCCTTATCAATGTGTATAGAAGACGCGCAATTAAATGACTTCTTGAATGCCCTTGCGATTCGCTTGATATCCAAATCGTCCTCTAAACCTTCCACAATAGTAATACTCCTTGGCCCCGTCTTCTGAAACCGAATATGGACTTTTTGTTTCTGTACTTCTTTTTCTATATCATTACCAATACCATATAGATCATCTAATCCAGATAATCCCGAGGATGTCATATTGGAATACACCATTAGATTGTCCACCATTTTGCCTGCTATTCTATCTAGCAAACAAAATGGTTCAATTTTACTAACTTCAATATGGTCGTGTAACCCAATTTAGAATGATTTCATTTTCATGTAAAAGCCTTACTAAATGAAGTGGTTCCGTACGACCAAGGCGCACAGCCCTTCCTATAATCTGTTTCTCTTCCTCCTTTTTCATCATATGCATCAAAACAATGTGTGTGGCAGATTTTAAGTCAATTCCTGCCCCTGCCTGCATACTATTCATTAATAGAACTTGTATATCACCTTTCTCAAATTGTTTCAAGATGCTTGATACATGATCCTTATTACCGCGTACATTTGCCACACGGACACCTTTTTCCAGCAATTGTTCTTCAATCTCATTAAATGGATTGTCATACCGATTAAATATGAGAAAACGTCCACCCTTCGTCTCAGTTATCAGTTTAAAAAGTGCATCTTTCTTACTTAGTTTTGTCGGTTTCACTAGAACATTTTCCTTATCAGAAACGGCTGTATCGAGTGCCTTCAAATCAATATGACACAACTTCTGGAAATCAAGGGGGCTCCTACATAATGGACACGATGATGCGCATTGGAGACACTTAATGATACACGCTCCACAAAAAAGTCTAGAGCAGCACATGACTATTGTCGGATTCTTAGGATCTTCAAAACATATTGCACAAACCTCATCTTTTACATTCATAATCCGCTGTTTCAAAGATTCAATCTGCTCCTTCAAAGAGTGTATTTTACCCTTAAGACTCTGTATGGCCGATTCCTTTGCCTGTGGTGTAGAGTACTCAATAGACTCCTTAAAAACCAGAGTCTTTTCAAGACGGTCTAATTCTTTTTCACGAGTGTCGCATAATGCCGTAACAAGAGACGATTGACTTGTGTTACTTACACCGAGTTTCTCAAGAGCACCTTGAATATCCCCTGCGTGTAACAATTCCTGGATTTCTGGGCCTACGTACTGAGCAACAATACGATGCTGAATTGGCGCCTCACACTCAATTCGTGTATCAAGAATCGGTGGTGATTTCCAACTCTTTTCCATAAAGGAATCAGACGTCCTTAAGACTGCGTGACCTCGGCTAGGGTGTTTCGTCAGAAATTCACTGAAAAATGATGCACTTTTTATATCATAGCGCGAATAATAATTGTTCCCATTCATAATCTGGTCACATTGAAATATACTAAGGAGTTCTGGATGAATACCTGCCTGAACCCTCCTAGTCAAATATGATTCATTCATATACAAATAGAGTCCCTGAAATATGAAATTCTGCCAAGTCGCAGATATAAACCAATAAAAGTTTGCTTGAGGCATGGGAACCGTTGATGAGAAATGTATGCTATCTACCTCATCAAAAAAAATACGGGACCACTGGATTGATTTTCTTTCATCGGTTGATAAAAAGGGTCTTATAATTGTATTTGACATGAGTGTAATATCGCGCTGTTTTATATTTTGAAAGAAATCCGGTTTTTCAAATGCCTTCTGTGTTTTGACTTCCAGAAAAGTTAGGGTGCTCTGTTGTTGAATGGCGAACTTCCATTGATGATATAACGTATGTGGTACGACAATCAGTATATTTCCAGAACACTCTTTATCATATACAGCCTTCTTACTCCAGAATGTTGATTGAGACTGGGGGTGAATTCTGGAATATACACGGGTTGCTGTAATGGGCTTCATAGTTGATATGAAACCAAGTGTGGTAAGAGTTTTTCCAGAACCGACTTTATCTCCTAAAATCGCATACTGGCTATAATGTGTCTCGCCATGTATTGTGAAACCTTCCACTGACTCGGTTTCCTTTTTCTGCATGGCATGAATCATGGCGAGTTGATGGGGTTTCAGACTCACCTTAATATGAGGAGGCTGTAAGGCATAATCTGAATTATCAGTATTACTATTTCGTAATGGTTGTTCATATACATCTAATATACTGGATAAGGAGTCATCTCTTGACATACTAAATATATTCTATTAAGGCAGATTACTGAAGCGTTTAGACCTCGGCAAAAAAGTCTCTGATCTCTTTGTCTTTAATAAAATCTTTAAGGGTTAGACTGGTCTTTTTAATTACAGGAGTATTAGTGTTACGCAAGTCTTTCTTATCGAAGGTATTATCTGAATGACTTATCACTAACATCACCTTCATAGGATCCAATTGAATAAGGGGATTCTTGTATTCATCTAAAAACGATTTTTCTTCTGCAAAGGCCACGAGTTCATCGTATGTGTGCGTATTCGCATAGCGTTTTGTCCATGCCATTGTACCATTTGTGGCATGGTTATTGAAATAAGGTCCAAAGCTATATATTTCTTTCGTATCTGTGAAAAACATGAAAATCTTACTAGAACCCGCGAGGTTTACCGATGGGCTTTTCTGTAGTGCGGTTACCGCAGCAGAAACACGTTCTGGAAAATAAAAGTCGTCATCATCCATGGCAATCAATATGTCCCCCTTGGCTTCCTTGTTGAGTCGGTTCCGTTTTTCACCTATGGTCATTTTTTCATCACTGAAAATGTAATTGAGGCTTGGTAAAGAGTCCTTGGCAGCCTCCAATAAGTCTCCAACTGGTTCTTGACCGTCATCGTATACGACCCACTCAAGTCTGTCCCTGGGATATGTCTGCTGCTGTACGATTTTAATCAGGATAGGAATGAAACGTCGGCGATTATATGTCGGCGTTACAATACTTACGAGGGGTAGCATTCTGTTATAGAATTATCTATGGCTTTTTAGGTTGAGCTTTAGGAGGCGATTTAAGAGGTGGTTTTGGAGTAGCTGGAGGTGTTGGTGGGATAGTTGTTGGAGTAGTTGGAGCAGGGGTAGTTGGAGCAGGAGTAGTTGGAGCAGGGGTAGTTGGAGTAGTTGTTGGAGCAGGGGTAGGTGCGGGTTTTACAGGAAGTGTACTAGGAGCAGATTTACTTGCCACCTTTGAAGCACCCGCCACAGCTGTTAATGCGCCTACAATAGTAGCCGTAGCACCCGCAGCATTGATATATAGATTTTTTACTTCCTCTCGCGCAGCATCCAAACTTACTGACCCATCATCAGTGTATGAAAACGGTCCCCAAAATATGCGTTCAATCCACCCACTTGGACCATTCCACATTTCACCATTCCACGTTGGCTGAGGGTATCTCATAAGAGGCAAAAAGGCATGCATATGTTTTGTAGTACCTCTATACATGTCAATTATCAACATTATGTAGACAAGCGGAAATAATATCACACCGTATAAAAAACTAAATAACCGAAAGGGTATATTGTAGCCAATTGCTTTATTTGCCGAAATACTTCCTGCATATAATGCGAGTAATGTAACTAAGAGCGACCAAAACATGTCTATTGACTTCTTTGCCACAAGACCTCCTGTGTGCTTAATCGGTTTAAACTTACTTCTCTCAGCCTTTACTGCGTCTTCTTCCTGCTTCTTAGCAAGGGCCTTATCTTTCTCTGCTTTATTTGCATCAGCCACCGCTTTTCTTTCTGCGACTAGTTTATCCTGCTCTGCCTTTTTAGCCTGCTCTTTTGCGTAAGCCTCGGCTTCTGGATCATTTAAATTTGTATATATCGTATGATTTATCTTATTGCTTAAAAGTGTTAGCGTATTTCCCATCTACACTACTTCTAAACTTTCGTACTATTAAAATATATCGCATTAAACTAGGAGATGGACTATTCTGTAGTGATTCCATCATACAAGCGGCCAGAGGGTTGCCGTGACAAGACACTTGCCGTATTACACAAATACAAGATTCCCAAGGATAAGATATTCGTTGTAGTGGCCGATAAACAGCAGAAGGCCGAATATGAAGCAGTCTTAGACCCCAAGACATATGGCGAGATTCTTGTGGGTGTTCCAGGATTGGCTGAAGTGCGTAATTGGATTTTTGAACACTTCCCCAAAGGGACACCACTTGTTTGCTGTGATGATGACATACGATCGTTTATTGAGTATGATGGCTCTGTAAAGCGCCATGAACGACCACTCCGGAGTCTCAAAGATATTATAAAGCGTGGATTCGCAGAGTGCAAAAAAGCCAACTGTCGTTTCTGGGGAGTCTATCCCAGCGCCAATGGATTCTTCATGAAGCCCACTGTCTCAACAGATTTGAAATTCAATATTGGAAGTTTCTGGGGATGTTTCAATCCAGGGTCGGAAATACACTTAGACAGAAGTGAAAAAGAGGATTATGAGAGGACTCTCAAATTCTTTGTAAAAGACGGTTCTGTAGTACGTCTGAATTTTGTGTCTCCTAAGACTGCGTACTATAAAGAGCCAGGGGGTATGCAGACACGAAATAGACTAAAACATCAGCATGTCGCAGTAAAGGCTCTGCTTAAAAAATATCCCGAGTTTGTTAAATCAAATCCAACACGGAAGTCTGGATTTCCAGAGATTCGTATTGCCGATAGACGTATTACACAGAAGAAACGGGATTAACTTTATCGTATACAGATGTACCATCATAAAATTTAATATTTTTCATATTCATTGAGCCTCCATACTTTTTCAGAGTTCCATCAGGATTTTTATGCGTTGGATCTAAATTCCAGGCATATCTAGAGAGTTCTGGAAGACTATTTATTTGCGTATTGGCATCATTAATAGGTACCAGAACTTCCTTAGTTCCGTTACGCATAGGAATGAGAGTAATAGGAGGCGTATTCATATTTGGATAATAAGTTAACGGTTCACCAAGCTTAAATATATTTAAGTTAACTTCAGAAGGGGTCGGCATTCTTGGTATGTACTAAGTTAACCCTAATTGCCCAGTTCAATTTTTTCCCAACATTACGTCGCATACTTCATCCCCCCCATACCTCCTTCCACGACAAAGAAGTTCAGACTCTCCACATAGACAACAAAATCATATAAGTAATTGGTGTTCGTTGTAAGAGGCCATACATCAACGTCTAATTGGAACTTCCGCACTCTACTCGTATTGAGAGTACCACTGGGTTTTATCCACTTAGATGAATCAAGAGCGAAACTGTAAATTGCCAATCCAGGTGGAAACACGCCCGTCGCATACTTCCAAGAAGATAACTCATTGAAGTACTGGAGGGGTTTAATCTCCTGAATCTCATTCCCGTCACATAGCACTCGCATTTGTCTAATAATATCCTGCTGTGTTCCTATACCATTCAGACCCGATGATGCTTTACCCCCAGGAATTGGTGAATTCGTGGGAATAAAGGGTGCTTGTGGATACTGCCACCAATTCGTGTAGTTAGTCCAAGCATTCAAATTCGGTGTTGCGTCACTTCTTCTAGGTATTGTAATAATACGGGGTACAGGATTGTGTGTGAATAGTTCAAAGAGTTGCCGCGAATTATTACTAGGAAATGTGTATTTAGTCATCTGTTTCACAATATAATTCAGCGGTTTCGTAGCAAATGTCGTCCTTTCCTCATCTGTCAAATAAATCTGCGTAGTTTGAATCCGCGGATTCAGTGGCCATGTATTCAAAGTCGGCACATCATATCCTGCGTCAACTAAATACTGGCGAATGTACATACCATCCTCATTATTCGCTGAATATGTCACGTTCCCAGATTCAATCTGTAGTGTAGTCCCGACCACCTGATTCAACGGCCTCACACGGAAGCCATTCGGGTCCAACACTGTATATAAATCCTGGATTGCCCTCAATGTGAGTTGAACCTCGCATTCATGATACTGGAGTGAGACAAGTGGCAAAGCCAATGAGGGACTCTGCGAAAACCAGAGGCTAAGTGGCACCGTAATGTCACGTCCAGGAATTGACGGGAAATTATTCTGGGGACCAATGACTGTAGGGTCCGCATAGACATTTGGATACATTCCTGTGGTTCTCTTGCTATTACTGCTCACGATCCCGGCATACTTTCCATTGGCTGGATCGTACAATTCGGGGATATCTCCAACGAGTGATTGCCATTTATTATACTGTGTCTCATCCTGATCCATAAATGCACTTGCAATGATATAGTCACTATCAAACTGTTGTACAAGAGTACCACCCACAAAAAAGGATACATCTTGAATAATCTGAGCCCCAATATATCGGACCCACTGAAACTCGTACTGAGAACTCCTGACCGTATTGAATTTACTGTAGATATCAGGTAAGGTAAAAGTAAAAAATAAGTCTGTCAATAAATCTGCCACACGTTGAATCTTGGCACGCAGTTTCACCGGTTGATCAAAAAATAACTCTTGCGGACCCTCCAACGGAATAGTCACCGATTCAAAGGAGAAGTGGCTGTATTTTTTGAGAACAGTATAAAAGAACGTAAAATCCGGGTTACCACTTAAAATCACATTCTGCGAGCCGTAGGCAACTAAGATGTATAAACCGCCACCCGCCATGCTATCTCTTCTTGCTACTGCGAAACAAGATGAGATATCATTTTAGACCTCCGCACACAGACCTAGACTTTACATACGGGTACCATCGGTTGACCACCAAGTGTCTGCCAAATAGCTTGACATAGTAGTGTCAAGTGCTCCTATACTTATCTTACCTGAGGGTCCTTCCTTCATCAATGCCTGGATTTCACTGTAGGACAATCCATAACTGAAGTAATATACGCGACTAATCATACCCTTTATAGGCCCATCAAAACTCAAACTAGTCTGAGGAGTAACACTGTCTACTCCCGTATCAACAAAGTCTGGGTCCCTAGCCAATGAATCTGTCTGATTCTTGTACAGAGTCATCTTCCTGGTACTGAAGGCATACACATCCCCGTAGTTTTGGTAAGGAGGAGTATCTCCCGCGAGCTTTATCTTTTGCTTCAAATTGCCATTCAGATATATATAGAGTGTATTCCCCCTACATTCCACCACAAGGTGGAACCATCTGTCTACAGGAATATTATCAATATCCGTCCAGTTATCCCAAGTATCGTAACAATTCATGTAGATGCGCAAGCAGTTCCTATCCCCCCAGCAAAAAATGCCCGGGCCCATCAAAGGGTACATCTGGCTGTATCCCTTGTGGAGGATGTGATAGAGTTTCTTTTCATTTTTATGGAATGTTTGGCTCTCAATCTTGATGAACATAGAATAACTGAATTCAATGCCGGAACGCTGATTCTCAGAAAAATTTACAGTCTTGGCATCTGGGTTATAGGGATTCTGAAGTGCAGTAAACATCTTATTACCGGACACGTAGGTATTGGGAAATAATTCAACACGATCCCTCCACATAGCCATAAAAGATTTATACATGTATTCTGCAGTACCCATTGCAATATACAGCAGGATTACTATAGCAATCCCCGTAAAGATGTGTGTTAATGGGTCGGACCCAGACACCATGCTAGATACATCCATGACCTTCTATCTATCAACTATATGAAAAATGGTAAGACAGTAAATAACTGTTTTATCATTTTACTAACGCTTAACGTATAAATTAAACAACTTTCTCACCATTACGACTAATAGATAAGGAATATTGTGCCGGATTAAAGATGCCCCATAGTTTACTCCATATAGAAGTATCTAGAGGACCATTCTGGTAAATCTTATAAACGCGGTCCGGGGAATATGCGAAATTGGCAGCAACAGTCTGGCCAATAATACCACCGAAGCCGTAGGGGCCACCCAACATTAGTTCGGGAGAATCACCATCCACCTTAAACATGCCACTCAGAACACAGCTGCGAGACATCTTACCGTCAATGTATACATCAAGTGTACGCCCATTGAGGACTGCCGTAATATTTACCCACCTCTGCATATCAATACTCTCAATATCACACTTCTTAAAGTCACCTGCCGCATCGGTGTAGGGAGAAACACCGTAACCATTTCCAGTCACAGGTCGGATCTGCTCCAACTTGGCGCTTGTTAGTTTATGATCCTCCGTGCTGACACGGATACCAAGTTTATTTACATTCTGTCCAAGATACATTACCATGGTTGCGTAACCTCCCTGACCACTTCCACCAGTCAAGGTTAAAAAGGGCTTATTGTAGCCCTTATTCACACCCCAGTTAGTAATATACACCCAGGTACTAACTGAGAACTCACCACCCTCATAGAGGCCTGGAATGTCGGAATTACTAGTACCAAACCTCACAACTTTATCACTTTTACCAGGCAAGCCGGAATCAGGTGAAGTATATATAATCGCATCCTTCTGTTCACCAGATCCATTGAGCCACTTATAAAAGTAATACAAGGCAACAGCCAGTATTACAAATACGGAGACCACGAATACCATGTTAGACGCACCACCTGAAGATGCTCCACTATCCATTTAATTCTAATACAACTACCTATAAAAGTTTCAAGCATATATTGATGTCCATTTATTAAACGGGCCTGGTTTAATATTTTTATTACAGTTTCCACCGGGGCATGTAAAAAATCCCGTAATTGCTGATAATGAGAATTCTGGCAACATGGGTAATTCAGAACTCAAATACGGTTTATTATCAGTGTCCATGGTATCTCTCGCAATACTTTGAATGTCATCAAGCTGCATGGCATATGGAGCAAGGCTCATCAAGGCAATGGTGCCCCCAAGTTTCTTATCACCAATCGCAAGTGGCTGGGTTTCATCATAATCAGGCATTGCCGTACAGGTATGTGAGGCAGATAAATTTCCATTCACATAAATATTGAATTTGCGCCCCTGTTTCACTATCGCTATGAAACTCCAAGACTGTAGATGCACATTTGATATGTCTATGATTTCAGATTGCTGTTGTCCACTTATAAAGACTTCTAGGATGGCGGGGGCCAACATACTACCTCTTCCTGCGTCGGGCGCTATTAAAATCTTTAATGACTCTTTAGAGCCAATTTGAACTGCCGTAACATATTCATTACCGACTGCCGCAGTACGATCCATAATTTTTGGGGAAATATAGAATAACAGTGTTGACCCGGGTGTGTTATACCACGACGCCTTTAATTTCTCACTATCCGCGACTTGAATTTTCTTAGAAAGCGCCATTTTTTCTGGGCCAACTTGCATTGGAGGCTTAGGAAGCGCAACATAACGTACGCCGTAATAAACGCCGTATGTTAAAAGGACTATCGCTGCTAAGAACCACAGAAACCTCATCTAAGAATCAACCATATAAGAATCTTATTATGCGAAGAATTCATCAAGTAGTGCCGATATCGTATTTTTATGTTTCTTATTATTAAATGTGGATAATGATGTTAAATCATCCATGCGTGCCCGCATTTCGCTTGGTTGAATTGCTTCACCAAATAGACGAAGGTTTAATACCTTTATGCCTGATGCCAAATTAATTGGGCTAGAAGATGGACCCCTTCCTTGTGAAGGCGGTACATATATTATATTGGAAGGCGCAAATATGGTGTCGCCCGTAGTAGGGTCCAGATATCTACTCCGTAATTGTACGGTTTTTACTAGGAGGCCGTTCAGATATGCTTCCATTGCATAAGCCGTCTTTACAACACCCACTCTAAATGGAGTATGGACTGGTACATTATCTAAGACTGCCGTTTGAATTCTCGCATTATTGTCATAGACATTAATATAGACTGTATTTTTCTCATTATCGAGACTTATTGTCATAGATGGCATGGCGACCGTGGAACCCATTAAGAAAAATGTACGTTGTACATCTTTATGAGATTTAATAGTCTGTTGTGGATATTCATCGGCTATAAATATATCCAACGTTAGACTGTAGCTATTCTGACCTTCAATCGTAGTAGTTGATAACTGTACTGCGGTAGGTTGAGAACTATCCTTTTTTGGTGGCAATCCGATCTTGATATTACCTACATCGTTAAATGTAGACCAAAATAGATCAGATTTATCTGTGCCGGGTATTAATATAAATCCTGGAGCCCCAGGAGTTCGTTTGAATATAGGAAAAAACCAGTAGTCTATTATCATGAGTATGATACCAAGGGCTAGCAAGCCTGCAACAAAATACATAAATGCTCCCATCAATCCACCACCCTTGATAGGTTCTGGAAGACCCGATGGCTGTATTTTTGTCGGCTGTCCTGGACCTTGTGTGGAAACTGGTTTCACATTTGTCTTCATACTTTTCGCAAGTGTCTGGGCAGCTTTAATTGCTTCTGCTGCCGACTTCGCGCGCTCAGAGTCCATCTACCATAGGCTGGCCTTCTTCTTTCTTGTTTTTCTTTCACTCGTTCTAGGCTTGCTACCATGCTTTCTCAATGTCTGCCTCTTAGGATCATAACCGATACGCTTGTAATATGGATTGGATTCACTCGCTTTACAGTCCACGAGCTTCTCACGCAGATAACATACAAATGACAGTCTACTATAGTTCTTATCAATGCCTTGTGTGCCAGTCTCCACATCATTAATATAC
>RGCF01000080.1 GCA_009919265.1 Bacteroidota bacterium
CAATGATACGAGAACTATGGCATTTTACCAAAGAAAAGGGCGATTTTAACTGTGTGATTTGTCTAATTGATATGGTATTTTCATCAATTGTTGATAATGATAGGAAAATCTATGTCAATATCAGACTCTATGCTTTTTCTGATCCCATCTTTGATAATTGAATCATAATGAGAAAGAACAATAGTTACTAAACCAATTTGAGATGTTGATGTTAATGTTTTTACAGTATATGTAAGACCAACTGGTAGATTGTTTTTGTCTTTGTCTGTAATTATCCAATCTATAGACTGTGCTATACTAGCATTTGGAGTATAGAAGAATTGATGTTCATAACTATATTCCAAAATCTCTTTTGTAATGTCGGTTTTGGGATTCTTTGATTCATTATATAATTGAATTGTACCAAGATATGATGAATTAGCTGACAATGTGATAGTATCTATTACACTAGGTAAAGCACCACCCGGTCCATCTAAATCCTTCCATATCGCTGTTACAGTGTCGGTAGTATTGTTCTCATTGATCAATCTCAATATGATTGTTGTAGCATAATCATGGTCTTGCTCATGGTCATGATTACTGTCTGTAAGACCACATGATATGGTAAACATAGAAATATACAGTATCAATATGTTGATTCTCATTTTGTAATATTCCTTTCAATTAGAAGATTGGCATAGATAATCGTACAATAAAATTAAAACCTGTATCTTGAGCAAAATATCTATATCGTGATAGATAGTCTCTATAAGATGTATTGGCAATATTTTGAAAAGAGAAATTTAATGATGAACCACTGAGTGGTCCATGTAAAATTGTTCCACCTATATTGAGATCAAGAAGGGAATATCCTGGTGGTGGACTAGCATAATCTAAATTAGGGTCATATCTATCTTGTTCCCGTACATGAGTAAATCGCAATTCAATATATGCATCTCCCATTGTATTATATATTTCTTCCCTGTGAGCATGGAGTGCACTACTGATACGATCACTAGGCATAAGGAATAGTGGGTTTCCTGTTATAAGATTATCTCCTCTAATCATTGAACCCTGTAAAGAGTAGGTTAACCAATTATCAAATGTGTAATCACCTTGAATTTCAAACCCAAACATGTTAGCATTAACTTGGTCATATCGAAATGTAGGGAAACTTCCCCTCACTGTCACTGTTGGCCTATCTTTGTCAGGTTGAAGAAGAATATATCCTTCGAATGAATTAAGAAAGAATGAAATATCAAAAGATGCATTGTCTGTATCATACAGAAAAGAAAGATCCAATGTTTGTGATTGTTCCGGTGACAAATCTCTTTTTCCAATTTCAAATTGTGCAGTTCCATGATGAATGTCATAAGAGTATAATTCATTTACTTGAGGTGGGCGCCATGTTTGTCCGAGATTAAGTGATATTCTACACTCATCTTTCAGTTGCCACATGAAACCGCCACCCATAGAAATCCCTGAAAATGATAAGAGAGAATCATTAATGAATCGAGTTGACGAGGAAAATCCTTCGATGGCAATATGTCTTGTATCATATCTCAAACCTCCACTTATGATCACATCGTCATAAACTGCATTTGCGATTGTATATGCTCCAATTGAAGACATGAAATAATCGGGAATCAATACAACTTTTCCCATTCTTTTGTTTTGCTGAAACTGTGTCGCTAGACCAATTGTCAGATTTATGTGATCATTCAAGCTAAGCCCTTTCAATTTTATGTCACCAGAATATGTTTCAAGTAACAGTCTCATTGCCGGTTTTGATAGTAATTGTTGCAATGCTTGAATGGAATCTTTTGGAATTCGAAGATTGTGAGCATCGAACTCTGCACGGTCATTTCTTTGCCAACCATAGGTAGCTTCTAGCAAACCAATATCTTCAATTGGTATTGTACCTTGTATACTTAACAATCTGTGCTGAATTTGTTGTTTTGGAGCATCTATAGAATAGGTGAAGTCATATACTTCAAATGGATGACCACGCTCAATCGCTCGTAATAAATCTGAAGCATTTGAAATATGACTTCCTTTAAAGATTCCTAATTCTGTGTCGAATATGCTTGATGTCAGTGAAATACTTTCTCCTGATGCAAAAGAATACCTACCTTGTATTTGACCATTAAGCTCAGTGAAACCTGTATTTCCTAAAACATATTCGGCAGTCTTTGCATTTCCGGCTTTTTTGCAAGTAATTTGTCCACGAATTCCAATTGTGTTCCCATTATCTTGTTTATTGCCCCATGATACAGAGGGTGAAATCGCTCCTTGCCAATTATTACTTTGACCTTGTAATGTCAAAGAGGATAATAGATGTGAAGTATCGGGAATATCCGGAGGTATGATGCGTATCATGCCTCCCATTGCTCCCGGTCCATATTCCACTCCGGCCGCTCCTTTTAATATCTCCACAGTACCAATTGAAAAAGCATCAATTTCCGGAGAATGTTCCGAACCCCATTGCTGACCTTCTTGTGCAATTCCGGCATTGCTGATGAGCAATCTCTGACTATGCATCCCACGTAGTATGGGTTTTGAAATACTTGGACCGGTTTGAAGTGTATGTAAACCAGTAACACGTTTTAGCGTTTCTCCCAATGTTTGGCCTCGATGTTTGTCGAGTTCCTCACTGTTGATGATATTTATCTCCTGAGAACCAATTCCGTAGACGGAATTGCGATCACCGGTAATATGTACAGCTTTGCTTTTGAATTCCGACAATTGTAATACTAGCGTAATGGAAGTATCATTATGTGAATTGGGGATTATGATATTTCCTGATATGTAACCAGGTTTAGAATAGGTTATGTTTTGTTCTGATATGTCAATACGCATATCAGCATGACCAAGTTTATCGGACACTACTCCATTTGATCCATTCATGATGCGAACAGACGATAATGGTTTTTTACTATGTTGTTGAAGTTGTATTGTGCTTATGTGCAATACCCGACTCTGTGCGAAAAGAGTAGTTGGCAGAGAGAAAATGATAAGCAATATGGAAAGCACAATACCGGGAATATGTATATACATGGTATTGCTCTTCAATAATTACAAGAAATTGTATGATGCTTATACCTGGGGTGGGGCTCGTGAGGAAGTTCTGTCTACTGTGAAAGATTTGAATGAAAGAGTAGGTAGGCAATAATAGGGAAGTAGAATGGAGGAATTGACAAATGAAATGACATCACAAGAATCAATGGCAATTTTCAGTACGGCATCACAGATATCACAGTGATGTGAATACTTGGATTGTTCATTTGTAATAGTCGTCGCATAATCCTCATGTACTATAGAATGTGCATGTACAACAAAAGCCCCAATCTGTAAGATTAGGGCTATTGTAGTAAATACTGATATGATCATTCGTAGAATCAATTATAACTCAATAGAAGATTCATTCATTTTTTCTAGGTTTTGAACGATTGCTCTGAGACAAGAGGAGGCAAGTACTCCATCAATAACTCTGTGATCATATGTAATTGAAACATACATCATTTGTCTGATTGCAATAAGATCTTCACCGTTGACCTCGCGTACTACTGGTCTTTTCTGAACAGCATAGATACCTATGATTGCTGTTTGAGGTTGATTGATTACAGGAGTACCAAAAAGACTACCCCATGCACCCATATTCGTCATAGAAATTGTACCACCTGAGATTTCATCAGGTGATAGTTTCTTCCCACGAGCCCTAAGGGCTAAATCATTAATAGATCTACTAATGCCACCTAGATTCATCATATCGCTGTTTTTTATGACAGGAACGATTAGATTACCATCATTTAATACTGTCGCAAAACTTAGATTGATTTTTTTATGACGAATGATATTGCTACCATCTACACTCACATTGACAAGAGGGAATTGCTTCACTGCATCTATGATAGCTTTCGCAAAAAATGGAGTCAATGTTAGTTTGAATCCTTCTTTTTGCTCAAATGAAGCTTTATGCTTTTCTCTGAAATTTACCAATTGAGTGACATCCGCCTCTCCAACGCTTGTGACATGAGGCGAGGTTTGTTTTGACCGAACCATGTGATCGGCGATGATTTGTCTAACTCGATCCATTGGAATGACTTCAACATCCTGACCCCATTGTGCCAATGTCGTAGAGTCTGCTGGTTTTGCAACATAAGTTTGTACCGGTGCAGGCGCAGGAGCAGCTGTGGAAGTTGGCGTTGCGATTATAGGTGCAGGAGTTGGTATGGATTGCACTGTTGTTTGAGAAGTACTGCCTCTCTTACCGATATAGGTTAGAATGTCATTCTTAGTCACTCGTCCTTCCATGCCAGTTCCTGAAATTGCATCTAATTCTTGAAGGGAAATACCCTCTGCTTCTGCAATTGTTCGAACTAGCGGTGAGTAGAATCTTGAGCCACTAGTTCTTGGAATAGAAGTAATCGGAGCAGATTGCTCATTATGTACCGGAGCTACCTGAATTGGAGTCGGTGCTGGAGCTGATTGAACTGGTATTGATTGAGTTGGAGTCGGTGCAATAGAAGGACTGCTTTGTACAGTTGCTCCTGATGAACCTAGACGGGCAATAACTGCTCCAACTTCAACGGTATCACCTTCGGCTGCTAATAACTCAGTAAGAGTTCCTGCAACTGGTGATGGTACTTCTGTATCTACTTTATCAGTTGAAATTTCTAAAAGTATTTCATCACGTTCTACAGAGTCACCTGGTTTCTTTAACCAGCGAAGAATTTTTCCTTCTTGGATAGATTCACCCATTTTAGGCATAACCACATCTGTCTGATTTCCAGTAGCAGATGGTGCTGCAGCTTGTACCGGAGCAGGTGTTGGTTGTGGTGCAGGTGCGGGCGATGGAGCTGTCGGTGGAGGAGCTGCAACAGATGCTTGAGCATCGGTATTTAACTCCGCAATGATTTTTCCAACTTCAACTGTATCATTTTCTTGAGCCAAGATCGCTGTCAATATACCGGCCGAAGGTGAAGGTACCTCTGTATCTACCTTGTCCGTTGAAATTTCCAAGAGGATCTCGTCGCGTTCGACTTTATCACCGGGTTTTTTCAACCAGCGTAAAATTTTGCCTTCTTGAATGGATTCGCCCATTTTTGGCATCACGACGTCAACTTTCATCTACTGTTCTCCTAGAAGCGGTGTGTAATATCATAGGTGATGGAATAATGGCAAATTAGCGAAATTCCGTAGATTTACCAATGTTCTTAACAGTGATTATATCGTAAATATTCCTCCATTTCACTATCGTGATTGTAATTTCATGGCGAATCCAGGTTTAATTCAAGATCAAAATGAAGAAATGGAAGGAGAACCCCTTCTTATTGGCTTGACTGGAGGAATTGGTACCGGCAAGACAACGGTTGCCAGTTACTTTGAAGAGGCAGGATTTCCAGTCATAAATGCAGATAATGAAGCTCGATTTATTATGGAGCATGATGCTCATGTCAAATCACAATTGATTCAAAGATTTGGAGAGTCTGCATTTACGCCGAAGGGAACACTACATGCTGAATATTTGTCGAACATTGTTTTTGATGAAAGCAATAAACAAGCCTTATCGGACTTAAATAGCATTGTACACCCTGTACTTTTGGACCATATTTTTAGGAAAGCTGAAGAACTTGCAGAAGATCATGATGTAATAATTGTGGATATTGCCCTATTATTCGAAGCCAATCTTGAAGATGGCTTTGATTATGTTATAGGTGTTATTTCAAATTCGGAATTACGCATTGAACGCTTGATGAAAGATAGAGGCATGACCAATTCTCACATTCAAGGCAGGATTAAGGCGCAAATTGGCGATGATGTGTTGAAAGAACACTGTGATTTTTTGATTGAAAACAATGGATCAAAAGAAGAACTTAAAGAAGCTATACAGTATTTGGTAGAAATTCTCCCATATTTGCCAAATACAACAATTGAATAAGAATCTTACTTAATGAGAATTACACGCTCAATCATACCGAATCTCTTTACACTTGCAAACTTGTTTTCAGGGTTTTCTGCAATCGTTGCGATTTCAGAAGATGATCTGCAGAGAGCTGGAATGTTCATTTTTTTTGCAGGTCTTTTTGATGTCTTGGATGGAACGATGGCCCGCTTAACTCGTTCAACAAGTGAATTGGGGGTAGAGTTAGATTCTTTATGCGATGCTGTCTCTTTTGGAATAGCACCATCTTTTCTATTATATTCAACTGTTTTTCATTCATTAGGACCAACAGGTGTTCTGATTGCATCACTTTCTGCATTAGCCGGTGTTTATCGATTGGCTCGATTTAATGTTCAATTGGTCAGCTTTGAAGATAAATTATATTTCTCAGGAATGCCAATACCCGCAGGAGCACTTACATTAGTATCATTTGGCATTTTTGTGATTCCGTCCGGTCTTATCCCAGAATCACATGTAATAACAGTAACAACATGTCTCGTTATCCTGGTTGCCTTGGCCATGGTAAGTACTGTTAAATTTGATAATATTCCCAGACCGTCTATTTCTTCTTTCAAAGAAAGACCCATCATTTTCATTCTTGGTATTCTTGCCTTTGCTCTTTCTGTGTATAGCCAAGGAGCATATTTATTTTATGCCATGTGTGGTTATATGTTGTTGGGCCTATCAAGAGGTATTTTCGCTTTGATTAGCAAACAAGTTAATCAGGATGAAGAATCTGATACGCTTGAAGATCCTGATGAGAATCCTTTCGATCTGTAGACTAACTATCTCCCCTCAACACTCGTATCAACTCCCTTGATTTCCTTGCATATAGTGATTGTGGAAATCGCACAAGGATATCTGTTAGTATATCAATTGCTCTCTGATTCTGTTTATGTTGAATATGCAAACCGGCCATCATGAACAGTATGTAATCTGTATGCACGCTTTCAGGGTATTCTCTTAAGAAAATATCTGCTTCTTGAATTGCTAGAGTAGAGTCATGTCTACTCAAAATGTCGCATAATGTATATTGTGCATATTCTGAAATATCAGTTCCTTTCATTTGAGTAATGATGCTTCGAAGTATTTGGATAGCATCATCATATTTATGCTGTTTTTGCAATAATAGTACCTTTCCCCATGAAACAAGAGCGCCTTGATATTGTTTGAATTGTTCAAGAAACAGTGATAATTCCAATGCATCATTTGAAATATCAGAATCTGTTTTACCCGCAAGGCCTATCAATATTGCTTTTGTTGAATCGATAAATCCATTGTATAACAATAGTTGAGCAAATAGAAATTTTGATTTGTCGGCTTCTTCTTGATTTAAGTATTGATATGTCGACATTGACTGTTGTGCTAGCTCGCTAGCATACGTTAGTTCATTTGTTGCTATGGATATATCAATAACCTGATTAGCTGCGGCGGCACTTATCGGAAACTGTTTGTATTGATTCATTATTGTAAGAAAAATTTCTTTTGCTGCATCAGGATCATTCAGATATTGTAGTGTTAGAGTTCCTATTCTATATAAACATTCAGATGCAAATTGTACATTTGGAGATTGCGCTACTATGTCTTTATATCTATTGATAATGATCATAATTTCTGATTCTGGAATTGCCCCTTTTTGTTGTGACATGTGAAGTCTTTGATCCATTGCTTTTGCATAACCATACAATGCTGCTGGAAAGTGAGGATTGTTTTTCCCACGATCTAGAATATTTCCAAATGCTTTCATTGCAATGTCATATTGACCATCCTTTAAGGTAATATCTGCGAACTCCAAAATCTCTCGTCCTTGTAAGCCAAGTCCATTGTCAATATTCATAGATTGTTGAAAAGCTCTATCGAATCGCTTTGTTTCTCGTAAAAACCATACATATACTTTTGAAAAAGCATAGTCATTCTTTGATAATGAAGAAAGTTCTTCATCAATGATTGATATTGCATTTTGGTCGATTAATAAAGCTGCAATTCTTCCTTGGATAATACCATATTGCTGTTGCTGCCTAAAATGATTGGTTATTTCGCGCATCCCCAATTGTACATTACCCATTTGAACATAAAGCATACTAAGTTCATCAGCATATGCATTTTGTATGCTTCTTAGTAATTCTCTTCCTTTGGAGTAGGTTTGAACTGCATTTTCATATGCATTGATATCAGATTGCGACTTAGCGATCAAACGTATTGCATTATCAATTTCAAAGTCATTTGATAGACGATTGACAGACTCTAATGCTAATTGATAATACTGTTGTGATTTCTGCTGTTGATTGGATTTTTTTGCGGTTATTGATGCCAGGCAATACAAGTCTATTGACTGTCTTTTGCCTAATTCTATTTCGACAAGTGGCAAAAGTTCTAGATAACGCTGAAGAGATCCCAGTGATCGAGCTACACCTTGGAAATATTGAATCTGATCAGGTTGTTCGCTATAAAGTTCTTGAAATAGACGAGCGGCATTCCTGAAGTCACCCTGTTGTTCAAAAGTGACTGCTAATTGATACTTTTCTGATTTCTTTTGCTGTGCCCATCCATGAACAGTACTCATCAAGAATATCAAGATGGCAATGGTGGTGATTCTATGTATCATGGCATTATTTGCGTACGAAAATCGAAGTGGTATGTCGATGAACCCCTGTAGATAATTCACAGATATACATACCAGAAGTCAATTGTGTCAAATCAACAGGTATAGCATGTTTTCCTGCTTGTATTTGGCCATCAAATATACTTCCAGAATATACACCTAATGAATTAAACAAATGAATTTGGACATTACAATCCTTTGAGATTTCTACATGAATATACCCACTATTCGGTGATTGTACATTTTCCGAATAGCGAATACCTCCATTACCATAGTTCAGGATAGGATCATTGAGAGAAGAAATTGGACTTTGTAAATAGGGAAGTGGTACAACTCGTTCATTTAATATAGCTTTTGAGTCTTCAGCAGACCCACCAAACCATGTTTGAATCAATTCAGAATATAGTCTTCTGTAATCAACATTTCGATTGAGATCAAAAGCTAAATCGCCATTATTATTCAAGTCGGAAAAATCCGGATTTGCTCCAAAAACATTCGCTTGTACTCTAGTTCCAAATGCAAATTGAACTGAAGTGGTCCCATGGTCTGTACCATTTGAACCATTTTCATATGGTCTTCTTCCAAATTCTGATACAGTTAAACCAACAACACGATCTGCGAAACCTTGCTTTACTGCATCGTCCATAAATAAGCTAATTGCATTAGCCAACTGATTCAACAGAGAAGGGTGTTGTCCATTATTATTTGTGTCTTGTTGTTGAACATGGGTATCGAAACCACCAATTTGAGCCAAATAAACTTTTGTTTTCAAACCACCTGAAATGAGTTTTGAAATAATGCCCATTTGGCGAATCAAACTTCCTCTGGACCCATTTGCAATTCCATAATCAAGTCCAGGTGCATTCGTTCCTTTAGACCAAGCTTCTTCAATAACTTTATTATAGATATCTCCCTTTTTTGCAATGGAGCGTACATAGTTATATTCATTATCAAAAGGTGTATTGCCTGTCATCAATGGAAAATCTGAGCCCGTACTTCCTTCTTTGACGAATTGATCTACATCTCCAATTGCTAGTCCCATGTCTCCTTTGCTACTTTGAAGAAGCATCGAAAGAGATCCACCTAATTGTAAACACAATGGATGATCTGGCATTACGATAGGGAAATCAGGATAATTTTTCTCAAATAATCTTCCAATCCATCCTTCATTCAAGCGGGTATCCGAACTCGAATTATTAAAACCGCTTAACCAAATATCAGTTGATCGAAAATGTGAAAGATTGGGGTTTTCATACCCTGTTCCTTGTATAACAGCCAATCTACCTTCTTCAATGAGTCCAAGAAAACCATTTTTATGGACTCCATTGATTAGTCCTGGATGAAAAAATACATCAGAATTCAAAATTCTTCGAGGTCTTTTTGATGTATCTGGATTGTCATTCCGCACAGCAATATTTGGTCTTATCCTGGCATATTCAGGATCATCTGCCGGAATGATTGTGTTTAACCCATCATTACCACCAAACATTTGAATAATGATTAAAATAGCATCATTGTCAATGCCTGCAGCACCAAGTGCATGAATTGGATTTTGAGCAAAAATTGGAATTGATCCAAAAGATGCTGCTGCTCCGGCTAATGCACCGGCTTTGAGAAGAGTTCTGCGTTTCATGATCTATAGTCTCCCGGTAGCATTAACATAATTGGTAAGCAGGATTTTTAGTAATTGCAAGAAGAAGGGCACGAATGCCTCTTGCTGCGGCAGCAACATTTTTTACCATGTCATTCCACTCATATAACGGTTGCTTTTGGAGTAGAAGTTCATTTACATACACTGTTAACATATCAGCCGAAACTGGTTGTGGTAAGCATATTTCCAGGATGTCCTTTGTTAACTTTTCAGGGTCATCAAAGGAAGTAAATGACTTGACATAAGCAATCAATTCAGCATCTGAGAATTGTCCAATGAGTGTCGTCGTGAATTTTACTCTATTTGGAAAAGTCTTTGTAGTGATCCATCTATGATGTGCTTCCCAACCTTGAACTGTAGGTGGATCCATAAGCACTTCATCCATGGAAGCTAAATTACCTGGGATCTGCGTTACAAATTTATTGAGCACTTTTGAAGTACCGACAATGAATTCCGTAGGACTTTTAATTTGTGCTCCAATCATTGCAGAACTGAAAAAGTGTTCACTTGACAGCATCGCATGAAACAGCGGATACAATTCAAATTGCTGTTCCACAAAATATGTCCCGCATTCTTGAATAAATGCTGCCGCATCATAACCAGGATTACTATAGAAAAAGTACTTATAGATTTTACTGGCGATGAATCGTCCAATAGGTATTTTCCTAATATCAAAAAGGATATTCAGCAATTCGCGAATTTCTTCTGTTTTTACTAAATATTCAGTATTGAAAGCTGTATCCCGAGCTGGAATAGATCTCCCCATGAACTGCTTAGCTTCTGTATCATGATCATTAGGATAGAAATATGAATTATAAATTCCATTACTCTTGCAGCTTCTTTGACGTCACCTTCAGTATAATGTCCGATCCCGGTAGTATATAATTCCATTAATTCACGAGCAAAATTCTCATTTGGTTTTCTATTTGTATTTAGAATACCTCCAAGATAAATGAGCATGCCCGAGTCAAGAGTTACCTCTTCCACAAATTGTTTGAAATTCCCCAAGCGATTTTTTCTATACATCGCAAGTTGTCTAAAAAGAATTTGTGGTGGAATATATGAATCATCATAGGTGAATTCAGTTGTGAAATGTCCAGACCAGAAGTGAACAAGTTTTTCAACACTTGGCTTTGACTCCTTCATCATCAATTGAACCCACCAAGTTTGTAAATCACTATGATAGCCTCTCCATTGGCTTTCAATCTGAAGTCTTGTATAAATATCAGCTCCATATGGATTCTCTGTTGCAGAATTTATCCAAGAAGGGGGAGTTGCAGGTTGATATTCATTTTTAGGATCACCCAATAGAATAGTTACTGCTTCTTGGGCAGTTTTTCCAATGAATGATTCAATTTGCTCTATTGTTGGAGAGAACGTTAAGCGACGCAAAAGATGAGCCGATGTAACTCTATCCAATGGTTGATCATAAGGAGCTAGTGTTGAACCAAGTGTATGTTCACTTTTGTTGATGAGTTTTCCACTTAGGAAATCTCTTCTGTTGATAGGTGTTTCTTTCATACTTTTGCTCATTGATTAAAAGGGTATTGAGCATATCAATAACATGATGTAATATACACTATAATTTATCATTTCCAATACTTCAAATCAATTCAAAAAAGTGCCTATTTATGGTATTATGAGCAATTTTTGTGTGAACATGGAAACCAGAGCTGATCAATTAGGGTATAATTACTAATTTGCTGCTGGCTCCACAAGGAAATGACATGCCTTTATTGCACTATAAGAAACTAATGAAAACAATGATGATGTTCATTTTCATGTTCATCATTGTACCTCTCTGTTTTAGTTATCAAGCAGTACCAACATGGAAAAAGGTAACATTGCCTCAATCCATTATGAATGGCTATTTCCTTGATGTCTTTTTCCTGCCAACAAATCCAACTTTCGGATGGGCTTGTGGATTTGATGGTCAAATTGCTCTCACAACGGATGGCGGATCATCTTGGAATGCCTCAATCATCCAAGGGCGTCCTTTTTTGGAAAGTATTCATTTTGTAGATGAAAAACATGGTTTTACCTCCGGACCGGGTGGCGTGTTTAAAACCACTGATGGTGGTTTAAACTGGAT
>RGCF01000009.1 GCA_009919265.1 Bacteroidota bacterium
TTCAAACGAATGCGTGCATGCACTGTATCCATGATAGCTCGTAATTTTTCGGGATTTTGTGTAAATGAGGCAAACATTTGACGGAACTCTGGTTCTTTCATTCCTCTTTGTTTGATGATTCGCATGACTTCTTTGTTTCCCTTTGCTGTATCGGGATATCTCTCTCGAGCAATCAAAATGCGAGCATACATCTGAGCAAATTTTTCATCTGTTGCAGTCCAATCAGAAGAACATGATGCAAGAACTAAGATGTGAAAAAGCAATGCAATGTAGAATGTGGGTCTCATAAATTGATGCCTGTATTTTATAACAATTGCTTCAAACTACGAACTTGAAATGACATTATATTTACCTTTGGTTTTCTTATGGCCTTTACTCAAAGAACTGTGAATTGCGGCTTATTGCGTCCCGAACATGAAGGCAATGAAGTTGTCCTCAATGGATGGGTGCATAAACGCCGAGATTTTGGTAGCGTGACATTCCTCGACATTCGTGATCGATATGGCATCACGCAAGCTGTTGTGGAAAGAGAAACCATGCCGGAAGTGGGTGATATTGCCAAAGAACTGCGTCATGAATTCGTGGTGGCTGTCAAAGGAACTGTACGTATGCGGGAAAATCCAAATCCGAATATCCCTACAGGACTCATCGAAGTTCTTGCTGATGGTTTAGAAATCATTTCACGATCAGAAGTACCCATTTTTGAAATTAGCGATGAGAATCTCGCAGGTGAAGAACTTCGCTTAAAATATCGCTATCTCGATCTTCGAAGACCAAGTCTCCAAAAGAATTTCATCACTCGAAATAAACTCTATCAACTCACACATCGCTTTTTTGCAGAGAATGATTTTCTCGAAGTGGAAACACCAATACTCACGAAATCCACACCCGAAGGAGCTCGTGATTATCTTGTGCCAAGTCGTGTGCATAATGGCATGTTCTATGCACTACCACAATCACCACAATTGTATAAACAACTGTTGATGGTTTCAGGATTCGATCGTTATATGCAAATCGTGAAATGCTTTCGTGATGAAGATTTGCGTGCTGATAGACAACCTGAATTCACACAGATTGATGTTGAGATGTCATTCATCGAGCAAGATAATATCATTGCATTGACAGAACAATTCATTCGATTGACCTGGAAAGAAATTCTTGGACTTGATATTCCTGAAACATTTCCGCGCATGAGTTTTCACGATGCGATGTCTCGCTTTGGAAGTGATAAACCCGATCTTCGTTTTGGATTGGAACTGAAAAATATCACATCTATCGTGAGCAATACCGAGTTCAAAGTATTCAATGATGCACTCGCTTTGAAAGAAGGATCCATTATTGCACTCAATGCCAAAGGATGCGGCGGATTCTCACGCAAACAACTTGATGAACTCACTGAATATGCCAAAAAATATGGTGCGGGTGGACTCGCCTATTTGAAATGGTCCGCCGAAGGTGAATTGCAATCACCAATTCAAAAGTTCTTGAGTGAAGATCATATTGCATCCATCAAGAAAGAGCTTGTTGTTGAGAATGGAGATCTTATTCTCATCACCGTTGGTGAATGGGAGCGTGCATGCACCATCGCAGGTGCTCTCAGACTCGAAATTGCGCGTCGTTCAGGCATCATGGAAACTGTCAAGAATGACTTTTCATTTTCATGGATAACTGAATTCCCTTTGCTTGAATTTTCACCTGAAGAACATAGATATATCGCAAGACATCATCCTTTTACTGCACCTATGAATGAAGACAATCATTTATTGGGAACAGCTCCGGAAAAAGCACGAGCAAAAGCACATGATCTTGTCATCAATGGATATGAAGTTGCCGGTGGTAGCATTCGTATACATCAAAATGATATTCAACAAAGAATGTTTGATCTGCTCGGATTTTCAAGAGAAGAAGCTGAAACAAAATTTGGATTCCTCCTTAGCGCATTACAATATGGAGCACCACCACATGGTGGAATTGCATTTGGATTTGATCGCTTATCCATGTTATTATCCGGTACAGAAAATATTCGTGATGTAATTGCTTTTCCAAAAACCACAAGTGCACTTGCATTGATGGAACAATGTCCGAGTCCTGTTGCAAATGCACAATTAGGCGAATTGGGTATTGCACTTGCAAAAGGAAAAACTGAGTGAAACGCATCATTGCCATAGTATTTGCTATTCTTGTTCTTGGTTTGATCATCATCTTCAAACCAGCAGGAAAAACATCCCCAAAAGGCATTGGTGGAGCAGCAAAGGCGCCGATAGCTGTTACTTTTGCAATTGTTCGTGATACCGTATTTACGCGTTCAATTATCGTGACGGGAAATCTTGCTCCTCATGACATGGTACGCATTGCACCGGAAATTGCAGGACGCATCAATTCGATATCATTTACAGAAGGTTCAAGAGTTGCTCAAGGTCAAGTCATTGCGAAACTCGATGATTCCGAACTACAAGCTCAATTGTCAAAACTAAAAGCATTATTGGCTCTTGCAGAAACAAATGCAAAAAGAGAACAATCATTATTGCTTGGTGGTGCGACAAGTCAAGAATTATTTGAGCGAGCAGAAAATACTGTCACTACAATTCTTGCTGATATTGCAGTTGTAAAAGCGGCTATCTCCAAAACATCAATCAGAGCTCCCTTCTCCGGAACAATTGGAATGAAGCAATTGAGTAAAGGTAGTTATGTTTCTCCGGGATCGGTGATAACAGAACTTGTGAATACAAAGCCGATTCGTATTGAAGCATCTATACCTGAACGACATGGCACGCATCTCAAAAAAGGAATGACAATTCAATTCCGTCAAGCCGGTGATCCGACTATGCATGAAGCTATTATCCATGCGGTCAACCCACTAATAGACAATGCAACCAGAACTATTGGCATTATTGCATTGAACAAAAATCTTCATGATGAATTCAAAGCTGGCTCATTTGCTGAGATTATTCTTCCATTGTCAAATCCGGAACCTACTATTCTCATACCAAATGAAGCCGTTGTTCCTGATATTCGAGGACAGCGAGTATTTGTATTGCGCAATGGAAAGGCAATTCCTCAACCGATCATTACGGGAGTGAGAACCGATGCTTCTCTTGAAATTCTCAAAGGAATTTCCATTGGTGATACACTCATCATAAGTGGTGCATCACTTGTTAAACCAAATGCACCAGTCAAAGCCAAACCTCATCGGAATTGACATGGAAACCATGAAATATTTCACGCCTGAAGAAGCTAATCGAACATTACCCCTTGTTCGCAGTATAGTGGCTGATATTCTTCGCATTGGTTCACAATTACGAAATAGAATCTCCGATCTTGTTGAGAAAAGCGAAGATCCAAGAAGTGATGAGTCGTGCATTGCTTTTTCTGATACATTAAAGGAATTGCATGCAGAATTAGAAGAGCTTGGTTGTGAATACAAAGATTGGAATTTCACTATTGGTCTTGTTGATTTTCCAGCAATCATTGAAGGTCGAGAAGTATTACTATGTTGGCGAAGTGATGAAGAACATATCACGCATTATCATGGGTACGTAGAAGGATATGCAGGAAGAACAATTCTACCAGCAGCATATTTGATTGAACCATTATCTGCCAAGGATTCAGGATGAATCATTCTTTGATAGAACGCGAACATGAAGTGATGTTTCAAAATTATCGTCGATTGCCTATTGAAATAAGCAACGCAATCGGCAGTGAAATCTTTGATATTTCAGGTAAGCGTTATTTGGATTTTTTGAGTGGTATTGCAGTGAATGCACTGGGTCATTCTCATCCACGAATTATCAAAGTAATTCAAGAACAAGCAGAGCGATATCTCCATGTTTCGAATTTCTTTTATCAAGAACCTCAAATCAAACTTTCCGAGCTTATCTCACAAAAGAGTGGATATGATCGCGTGTATTTCAGTAATTCAGGTGCAGAAAGTTTTGAAGGTGCAATCAAACTTGCTCGACTTTGGGGAAATGAACATGGCAAGCATCAGATGATTGCATTTGAGGGTGGATTTCATGGAAGAACATACGGTGCCCTCAGTTTGATGAATAAACCACTCTATAAAGATGGCATGGGTCCATTTCTTCCACAAATGAGTGTAATTCCTTTCAATGATGTGAATGCTCTTCGTTCAGCGGTGAATAAAAATACCTGTGCAATTGCGCTAGAATTTCTCCAAGGGGAAGGTGGCATTACTCATGCAGATCCGGCATTTGTCACTGAACTCATGAATCTCAAGGACACTTTCAATTTCTTGATCATAGCCGATGAAGTGCAATCCGGCATAGGACGCACCGGTTCACTCTTCTTTTTTGAAAAATATCTGATCAAGCCCGATATCATTGTCATTGCCAAAGGAATTGGTGGAGGATTACCGCTTGGAGCAATTGTCACAACCAATGATTTGGCGAAATTGGTCGATAAAGGCCGTCATGGTACAACGTATGGGGGAAATTCCCTTGCATGTGCTGCAGGAATTGTGGTCATGGAGGAATTATACAATGGCATTATGGCAAATGCGCGTGAAATGGGCTGTTATTTGAAGGATGTTCTGCAAGCAATCAAAGAAGAATTTCCGGAATATATCAAGGAAATCCGGGGTTGCGGCTGCATGCAAGGTGTCGTTTTATCATTTGAATCCGCCATAATGGTCGAAGAATTGCTCAAACAAGGCATTATTGCCAATGCAACATCTGTCAATGTTCTTCGAATCTTGCCAGCACTCACAATCAGCAAAAATGAGATTGATGAATTTGGGTTGGGGCTTAGAACATCCATGCAAAACCTAATAGTGAAGGGCATATCCAAGGGATAAAATCTTTGGTGAAATGGCGTATTTCCCGTATTTTCGTGGCTCACTGATTGTCACTTGGCATTACTATGTTTGAGAGTTTACAAACCAAATTGGAATCTGCTCTGAAGGTCTTTCGAGGACAATCGAAGATCACAGAGGAGAATATCAAGGAAGCATTGAATGAGGTGCGCAATGCCCTGCTTGATGCGGATGTGAACTTTTCCGTGGTAAAAGACTTCATTGAGACGGTTCAGAATAAAGCTATAGGACTTGAAGTCAAGGGAAATGTACTTCCCGGCCAAATGATTGTAAAATTGATTCATGATGAATTGGTTGCTCTGATGGGCACCGGTAAAGCTGAAATTAGTTTTTCATCACAACCCCCGACCATCATTATGGTTGCAGGTTTGCAAGGTTCAGGTAAGACCACATTTTGTGGAAAGCTTGCTTTGCATTTAAAGAAAAAGGGTCGTCAGCCATTGCTTGTTGCCTGCGACATTTATCGTCCTGCGGCTGTTGATCAATTGAAATTGCTTGGTGAGCAAGTTGCAGTTCCCGTGTATTCTGCAGAGGGTAAAGATCCCGTGCAGATTGCAAAAGAATCACTTGGTGAAGCAAGAAAATTTGCTCGTGATATCATCATCGTTGATACTGCCGGTCGTCTGACCATCGATGAAGAGATGATGCGCGAAGTGGAGAATATCAAAAAAGAAATCAATCCTCGTGAAGTTCTTTTTGTGTGTGATGCAATGACAGGTCAAGATGCCGTCAACACAGCAAAAGCATTTCATGAATCGCTCAGTCTCACAGGAGTTGTGCTCACCAAATTAGATGGTGACACACGTGGTGGTGCGGCTTTATCCATCAAACAAGTTGTTGGACAACCCATCAAATTTGTGGGTATTGGCGAAAAAGTTGAAGCTCTTGAACCATTTCATCCCGATCGTATTGCATCGCGTATTTTAGGAATGGGTGACATCATTACACTTGTTGAAAAAGCGCAACAAGAAATTGATGAAAAAGAAGCTGCTCGACTTGAAGAGAAAATTCGCAAAAATCAATTTACGCTTCAGGATTTCTTGGAGCAATTGCGAGTGATAAAGAAAATGGGTTCATTGAAGGATCTTCTCGGCATGATCCCAGGAATGGACAAAGCGATGCGCAATGTACAATTGGATGATAAAGCATTCAATCGTGTGGAGGCGATTATTCTCTCCATGACGGGTCATGAGCGAAATAATCCAAGAATACTTAGTGGATCGCGCAGAAGACGAATTGCAATGGGAAGTGGAACATCCATCGCTGATGTGAATCGCTTATTATCGCAATTCGAGGATATGCAAAAAATGATGAAGACTGTATCGCAAAGTCAAAACAATCCGATGCAGAAACTTCGCGGAATGAAAATGCCGAATTTCAAAATACCAACCGGCTTCAAACGCTGAAGCACCGGATTTATTCACCCTTAACTTGAGTAGGGTATCTCATGGTCAAACTTCGTTTGCGTCGTAAAGGTCGCAAAAAAGCACCAACCTATGACATCGTCGCAGTTGACAGTCGTTCACGTCGCGATGGTGATTATTTAGAGCGCATTGGATATTATGATCCAATGAAGCAACCATCAACAGTTTCTTTCCAACATGACAGAGCAATTTACTGGCTTAATACCGGTGCTCAAGCTACTGACATCGTTCGCTCACTCTTGAGTGCAGATGGCGTATTGCTTCGTCGTCAAATGGAATTCAAAGGCAAAACAGCCGAAGAAATTGAAACCGCTGTTGCAAAACACAAAGATTTGGCAATAGCTCGTTATTTGAAACATCAAGCGGCTCGCAAAGCTCGTAAATTGGCAGCAGCTGCAGCTGCTGCGGCACCTGCAGAGGAAACCGCACCTGTAGAAGAGGCGGCACCTGCTGAAGAAGCAGCTCCCGCAGAAGAGCCAACAAATTCAACTGAAGATACTCCACCAGCAGAAGCATCTGCAGAGCAATCAGAAGGTTGATTTGAACAACGATTCAAAAAAAAAGGTGTGATCATGTGATCACACCTTTTTTTATGCCTTTCTTCGTTTTAACTCTTCAATAATTGTATTCATTTCTTTATCAAAACTCTGCTTGTATTCTTGTAAACGCAGTAGTAATGCATCATCTGTGTCTTGAATCATTTTCTCACCCATTTCTTCTTGCAAATGTCTTCTGCGAGTTTCATCCATTTCTGAAATAATGATTCCCACAAACAGATTCAAAATAATAAGTGCACCCACAAGTACAAAACTGCAGAAATACAATGGAGAAAGGAATGGATGTGGATGAATGCAATTGTACATATTTGCTTTCATGAGTTCAGACCATCCATCACCTGTCATGACCTGAAAAAGGGTCAATACAGCTTGTGATAGTGAGCCAAAATGCTGAGGGTCATTTTCACTAAAAAGAAAAACACCAATCACCGCATATGAATAATAGAGAATTCCCATCAGCATGAATACTTGCCAAAGAGTTGGAATGCTATGTAGCAGAGTTTCGACGATTGTTCGTAATTGTTTGAATCGTCCGATCAACCTTAGAACGCGAAGAGATTTTAGAGATCGGAATATGCGAAGGGTTCTAGCTGCCAATACAGCTTCATAAGTTGCTTCATCTTGAGTGATAAATAAAGGAAGAAAGCCCAATAACACAATGAAGATATCAAAGATATTCCAACCATCGAAAAAATAGTGCTTTACATCATCTCGAAAAGCATATATCTTAATAAGAATCTCGGTGACAAAAATATAATGAATCACAATATTTGCAATATGCAGTGGATCGTGAAATGTTATCATCATTAACTTGTCAGTTTCCACACCAACTAAGATAGCAGAGAAAATAATGATGACCAATATGAATGTATCAAACCAGTTAGATTCATTATGTCTCAATTTATATAGTAAATCCGTAAACATTGAATTCCATGTATTAATTAAAAAAAAGGCACGATCAACTATTTGTTCGTGCCCTTGAATTTCAACATGCTAATTATTTACACTGTACACAGCAATCCGGGAATGCATAGAGATCCGGTCGTAAATTGATGAGACGAACTGATACATCTACACGGCGAACACTATCAAGGTCATAATAACTATTTTCAGAGCGCTTATATCCCGATACTTCCGGAATAACAGATGTATCCACATATTTTCCTTCTGCCAAGACAATCACTCTCGCCTTCTTGATTTTTTCATCATATTGATTCGCACTTAATCCATCCGTTGGAGTTAGCACCATACCTTTTGATTTCAAGATTGAGAATAATGAATCTTTGGACAATTCATTCATCACTGCCTGATATCCATAATATGCTCTCAATTTTGAAAGTGTATCATTATCTTCACCTTTTAATGAAGCACCAGACTTGATATCAATTGCTTGTGAATTGGAGAATTGATACTTGACGGTATCAAAAGAACTAGAAATATATTTCACATCATTATCTGAGATATATGAACCATTTCCGATCGGACGAATATCTGAATATGCAGTCATCGTAATGATAACTTTAGCAGTATCATTTTTCTCATAGATCTTCCAGAACTTCTTCAACAGATCCGAAGTTGAATCTACCATGTTCTGAATATTACGATCAATGATTTTAGCTTTTTCGCGATAATCTGCACGACGCATCGCCATTAGATCTGAGCGATCAATTTCTCCTCGATTACCCCAATATTTATTGCGATAATTCAATTCAATCCATGATGCTTCTTTCAAATCACCATCGCGCAGTCTATCCATGTGTTCAGCATAACCTTTTGATGTATTGACTTCCCAAAAAGCAGTTTGGAAGTATGGGACATTTCTTTGAGCACCGAATACAATGACAGAATCAACATTAATGCAACATGGTGACTGACCATATTGAGCAAAAAGACGAATAGTGTCATGTACGATAGTTGTTTTACATGAATCTTCTGCTTTCACCATCACTCTTGGAATGCGTAATGGTTCAAATCGTGTAAGTGCTGAGGCTATATTCTGAACAGTGCTCGAAACAAACGTTGTATCATAGGTATATGATGTGTCTTTAAAGGTAACAGATCTAGAAAATACTGCCTTTCTCAAAGGTGGAAGTGAATCAATATAGGTCATTGTATCTCTACCTATTTTGAGTCTTCTTGAATCAAGAATTTCCATGCGTTCATTGAGCTTTCTTCTCAGTGGCCTTGCTTCAAATTCTTCAACAAGAATCGTATCATAGAGTCGAGCAATGCGTTGTGCTTTTACAGGTTTATCTTGTATTAAAGAGTCATATTGCTCTTTTCTTGATTTATCTTTCACAGCGGCAATAGTACGAGAAATGAGCATACCATTATAATTGGTGACAACAGGGTCTTTATCTTGACATGGTTTACGATCATAAGTTGATCGTCCCAATGAAGTAACGGTAATACCATTAGGTCGACTTATCATGGAATCGGCAGGTATATGGACACTATACGTATTTCCCTTGCGCTCAACCTTTCCTGCATAATCACTCATCACAGTCAAGATGCCATCTTTCACAGTCGTATCATTACTTCCATTATCAAGAATTGTCACATTATAGGTGATTGCACATGGTTTCGGTGGTTTCGCACATGGATATGCCGGGTCACATGGTTCACATGGTGGACATGGCTTTGGTGGTTCTATCCCACAGAAAAATGTTGCTTCAGTATGATAAATATCCAATTTGCCCAATCCTTCATTCTTAGATTCTATAGGTTGTGATTTTCCATATCTGTCAGAAGAAAACCATAACTCTTGAGTGACTGTTTTACTATTTGTATCGGGCTCTTGAAATCGTACAAATGGAAACAATTCATCATATGAAGAGGAGATTTTATTAATGGTATCACCCAAAGGAAATACATCAGAAACTGAAAGTGCATATTCCAATTTTCGTTCATCAAAAGCAAAAAAGTCTATGTCAAGGAGTGCATAATACAGTTCATAATTTCCGCTTTTGTTTGATGAGAACATCAAATGGGGAGTTCCATTGAGGCAATACAGAAATGGAGAATATTCATTGTATTGAGTATTGATCTCTTTATTTCCTTGAAGCAAAGCCAAATTCATCGGCTTATTCCATTTTGAAGATCCTATTCTTCTAAAAGAAACAAATAAGTCTGCATTCCCTCTTCTTTGTACACCATTAAATGTATAAAGGGCATTTTCATAAGGTGCCGAAAATCCGCCATTGGTGTCAATTCTGTCGGAACTAAACACAATCATTTCAATGTCGGACCCTGCATGATATGCTATCGTTGGATGTGAATCCCAAGCGGTTGAATTCAATTCATCGATATTTCGAATGGAATCATATGTTGATGCTGTTTTTTTAAAAATCTTTTCAAATAAATCACTCCCGCCTTTGACATCAGCACCACTCAAATCAAAAAAGCGAGCAGTTTGTTTGTCGGGCACACCTGATGATGCAAAAACATATGTTTTATCACCACGGTTTTCACTTGCTTGAATGACACCACCAATATTGCGAATTGCTTTTCTGTTGAATAACAAAAATGATTCACCTGAAACCTGACTTTCATTGTCATTCTTGTCAGCCATGGGAATGACATAGATCTGTTCTCTTTTGCTACGATTTGAAGTAACTATCAGTGAATCTCCCTCTTGTCCTAGGGTACCAATAATTGCAGGTGCAAAATCATCAAAAGCAGTATTAACTTTTTTTCCATACCTAATTGGGGTCTTATTAATTTTTACCTGTCTGGATTCATCTTGTGCTTGCAATGTAATCACTGACAAGCCACAAAGACAGAATGCGAGTATAAGCATGAATGTTTTCATAGTTGTCATAATGGATTACAAATGGAACAATAATACGCTTCTGCAAATTTGAATGTGACTCTCTTCAAAATGGGATTAAGAACCCCGACTCGAATATTAGAAACTGTAACAAAGAAATTATTCCCATTTTCAGCTGTATAATAGAATACATCCCCCAAACCAAATTCAGCGGTATAGGTATCCATATCTTCCGCTGGCAATCGTTTGAATGGTGGTAACACTTTGCCAATATCCTTGATAGTTGGCCAATTAGTAGGATAAACATAATCTGTTGGTGTACCAGTTGGATTATTTGCGGTGATGATATATGGTCTTCCCACTTTCACATCACCATATTGAACTCCTAGTTTTTCAAATTGATCACAACCTGTAAAGAATCTCAATGTATCATTAGCAAGATTTTTAAACAACATAGCAAGTGTATCTGCATTTTCTGTAAGCGTCGGACTTGCTTTTGGAATTCGTACAAATTTTCCTTTGAATCTTAGAATTGCTTTGGAAAGCAATGGATTGGGATCAATGTAAATGCTATCAACCAATATATCACCAGCTTGCAATGAATTGGGTGGCTCTTGGAATACACATGTTGTAGTATATCCCGGTAAAGGAAAATTTGTTTCCTGAAACTTCCAATTCCCTTTCAAAAAGCGTTGATCATTTGGCAAATCACCAGATGAATTGGTATTTGATGGAAAACGAAATGTCGCAATATTGAATGTTGGTGAAGTATAATTGATTGATGTATCGATACGAGTATCAAATACCGCAATTGTTGCTTCTCTTACTATTGGATCGGCTGATTCTGGAGAGATTGGCTCTGGAACAAAACAACCATTTAGAGTCAATAGGAGCATTGATATGAAATATAGTATGTTTGTTTTCATTAGTACATCACTCCTAATCTCAATTGAAATGTTCCCAAACGACGAGTACTCGGAATATTTGAGAAACCGAGTAATGAATATGAATCACCGACAGCCACATCACGATAACCAAGATCTATTTCTAGATCGACATCATCCATGATTGGAATATCAACTCCAACTCCAAACCCATAGGTAAGCGGTATCGACCAATTCATATTGATATCACCATTTGCCTGGGCATCTTTGATTCGTATCGTACAATCATAACATTCGAGTCCAAGTGACATTGATAATGCAGCGAGAGATGCAGCATCAAATGCAAAACCAAATTCATTGTATGCATACGGTTTCATACAACCAAATAATGCCTTTAATATCCCATCTCCCTCTTTTTCTTCCCTCGCGGGCTTATCCGACTCGTCTCCATATACATCTACATAGAAGAAACTTTCAGATTTTTTACCTTTTTGAGAATTTTTAACGGGAACAAAATAGTGTCTGGAAGTGAGTAGTCCGATTGGACGATTGACAAGTGGCATATCTGCTATCAATATATTCGGATCAAATGCACCTGCATTTATTGTTTGCATTCCTTGAATAAATGTCAAGCCAAATGCCCATCGATAATCTTCACCAACTCTGATTCCGGCAGTAAAATCACCGCCGAATTGCAATCGAGCTAAATCAGAAGTACCATAGATTGCATTATCAATGATACCATCAGTATATGATGAAGTTCGAAGATGTGCTGCTCCCCAGAATTCTGAATAGTCTCGATCAAAACAAGAAAGTCCAATACCTGCATCTAAACCTAATGCCAAACGCAATGATACATCCAATCCCATATTAAGTGAGAATGGTTGGCAATCGCAATTTTTAATCAAAGCATCTTGTAATGGAATGGTTCTGATTTCAGGAATATTTTTCGTTACATGAAAACTCTCCACCAAATTAAATCCACCTAAACTGTCTGTCTGCAAACCAGGAAACAATGATGGGATTGTTTCAATATCTCTGATTGGTATTCCCAATGCTTTTGCACTTGGTTTATTATTTATTTTTTCACGAAAAACAAACACTGTGTCAATAGGCTTATTCAAACTATCGCGTGTAATCTGAATATATTCCACAAATCCTCGAAGAGTTCTACCATCTCTATTTGCATCGCCTGTTGATTTCTGGAAATATTTTTCAGTCAGTTCTGGCTTGATGCGTACAGCATCTTCATATTCTGACATTTGTCTTTCCAATGCAGATGGCTCTTTTAATCCAGAACAACTTGCAAGTATCGCAATTGCGAATAGATAACTAAGGAGTATTAATTGTCTCATTTTGCACCTCCCAATGGGAAATTAAAATGAATCATTCCTGAAAGTCCTGATAAGTGGGGCCTATCTAAATCACGCAACATATTGTTTGCGGTATATCGAGCAGACAAGGTGACAAACCAATCACAACAAGGATTATCAAAATTGAAAAGATATCCTGCCTCGAGTGTTCCTGGCATTCCAATTTTTCCTTCCTCATCATCACCGGTGATAATTGACAAACCAGTTCCCATGCTGAGATAGAACGGTATATTCGGCGCATCCCATGGGAACCAACGAACATTGGCTTGTACATTCACAACATTTGGCAAGGAGTAAATTCGTGGACTTGTATACTCCAAACTATCGATTGGTCCATAATGACCATAATTCACTGTGAATACTGGCCACATATTGCAAAAACGATTAACTCCATATTGAAGCTCGCCATGCAAACCAAGTGTGCTTTGTTCTGGATATTGTGTCTGTGGCATGGCAGCACCCAAACCCAATCCCGCAAAAGATTGAGCATTCGCTAATTGTGTCATCACCAAGAGAGTCAATATCACAGATAGGAACAATTTCTTCATGAAATATCCTAGGATTGACTAAAAGAAAAAATTACAATGGTCTTCCCGACCCTAAACAAGCTTTATTAATTTCAGTAATAAACCCACAGGTAAGAATTCAACTTGCCCGAAATATTCGTCCTGTTTATTTAGGACAAATATAGGGTAAATTCAAGGTGAGAACAAGGATGTGGAAAGGAAAACAGCCACCTTTTGGAGGTGGCTGTTAGTAGATTGTCAACGGATCATGGTCGCAATATCAGATGCCACCTTGGCATTATACTCGAATGTGAGGTTTTTGTGATTTGTCAAATCAATGATGGTACCAATCCAACAATAGCCACAGGTGAATAAGTGTAGAATGCCGGAGCCAACTTTATCCAGAAAAAACCTATGTATACCCGGAAGTACAAACAATGAAACAATCGTCAAAATCAAGATCAATCCCGGATCTTTTCTTCTCTGCTGATAAGACATTGCAAAGCTTCTAGCTTGCTCATCTGTCAATTGATCAAAAATTGCTTGGATAAACATCAATTCTTGTCCCTCAATAGAGGGCAAATATGTCATAGCTTGAGGCATAATCTTAACCTAATATATGTGTAGCAAGAACTTTCTGCACATCATATACATTGACCGCTTTCGTGAATTGCTTCTGAATACTCGGTAATTGCTCACCGGAAACCCATATTTTCAACTCTGCGTCTAAATCAAATGTACCGGCAGTTTCAATGCTAAAACGAGAAATACTCTTATAAGTTACAGATTTATATTCAAGTTTACTACCGGTAAGACCCTGTTTGTCAACCAATATCAATCGCTTATTGGTAAAAATGAACATATCTCTAATGAGCTTGAAACCCAATTCAATCTGTTCACCTTCTATCAATAAATGCTGATACTCTTTTTGTAACTCGGCAGAATCTACCGTGGATGCATTGCCCATTAAGCCTGATAAAAGTCCCATATAACTCCATTGCTAAAAAACCAAAGAAGATTTCATTTCCATGCAACTTTCATCGCATGATTATTCAATAAATCTTGTAATTCAAAATATCGATTCATAATTGCGGCATCATTGATGCAAGAGCGGGATCGTATGTCCCAAATACCAATTTGACCAACCATCGATTCATAATCATTCATGATGGTTTTGTCTTGAGGATTTTTCTGATAGCGTTCAATAAGAGCGATATATGATATAACCCATTTCTCATAATCCTGTAGAAATTGATCACATTCATTGTAAAGCACGGGTTTCACAGTATCAGTTATCAAGCTCGTACTTGCAGTTGAAGATTTGGGGTTTATCACTTCAACCTTTTCTTTTGGACAGCCAGAAACAATAATGCTACAAGACAAACAACAAAACAATAGTACCCATTTACCCATACAGTTCCTTTCAATCGATATTTGGTCAAACATAGCAAAGCAGTTCATTCCCTACAATGCTTTTCTTTCAGAATATTGCTTTTGAGTATATTTTGAGTAGTGCATTTCCCCACATGCATCAAGGTTTTAATCTTCTTTGGCTTCAATGATCACTGTTCTATTATAAAATCTTCCCTCTGGCAAGGCATTGGATGTTCCTTCATAAGCACTATTGGATATTATGATTGATGGGTCTGCATCTAAAAGAACTCCAACTGCTTGCGCTCTTTCCATGGCAAGTTCAGCATTTCGTTCTTGATCTCCATAACGATCAGTTGCACCGAGAATAGATGTGATCTTCAAATTGTTTTTTGATTTAATTTCATCAATGACCCGCATATTTCTATCATTCAATGTCGCAGCATTGAAATCAAATAAAATCAGTGAATAGCGCTTGATTCTATTTTCCCCTGTATCATCAATCGTTTTATCAATCATAATTTGCTGATACTGAATTGGTATGGCTGTATAGGATGTATGTGATCTACCGGCGGTGTCAACAACATTATAACGAAAGCGCAAACTATCATTGTTTTTCCCCAACACTTGAGGGACAATATTCACCGATGAAATTATGAATGTATCATGCATACCCAGAGATTCATGCAGATAATTTGTGTCTGTCATAACCGTTAGCCGCCATCGATCGATCATCGTTCCAGATACTACTGCACCTTTTATGTATGCTTGATTTGGTTGAACAGTCAAAACTGAATCCATGATCGTCAATACTTCAAAGATGCTAGGATCACTAAATTGTAATTCGACTCTACGATTCTCTGCCATTCCTTCAGGATATGCATTATTTGATGGACTCTCCGGAATACCTTTTGCTTTGATAATCAATCGTTTGGGATCGATATTCCAGTTCTGTTGCAAATACAATGCAACTGTTTCCGCTCTTTTATTGGCAAGCTGTACATTTCTACGTTCCTTTCCTGCACCTGAACTTGTACCAATGATGGTAAGAGTGAGCGATGTATCATTTCTCAATCGTAAACCGGCAAGATTCATTACATGAGAATATCTTCCAAGAACATCCAAAGGCATAAGTGATTGCTCTTTAAACATCAATGTTTGTTGTGAATTCAATACTTGATATCTGGATGGAATATCTGCTGATTCATCTTCAAAAAAGACAAATGGAAGAATCGGCTGCACTACACGAATAATACGCTCTTCCAATAAGAAAGAATCAATATTCATTGATTGCGGTTTCTCCATCACATTCAATGATGTAAGCAATTCAGGCAAAGGTTTTATGATTGGTGGTGGCGGAGGTGGTGGTGGTGGAATGATTTCATATGGAGACCATAATACAGATAAGCCGGCTCTGATGCCAAGTATCTTCCATGCGGTTGCTTCTGATAATTCATGCAAGATAGAAAACCCACGAATCTCAGGAACAAGTCGGATATTCTTATATCTATTCAGTGGCAATTCATAAGACACTCCACCAGAAAGTGCCATGATGAATGAAGGCGTTAATGGTATATCACCGGAGAGTTCATTTCTTACTCTATTGAGTCCATCAAATGTCCCCGGGAAAATAGACTCTCTTTGTGAAAATGTCATTGAAAGTGGAATACCAAACCATGCTCCACCCGAAACTGTTGCATTTCCTATTGAAAGCATGACTTGTGGTTCTATTGACAATATGCTGAGTGATGTCTCCAAAGAATGGGTAATGGTAGCCAAACCTTGTTGTGACATGACATATTGAATTTCTTCAGAAGAAAAATCTCCACCAAGTCCATTGAACCCGGTGCGTAGTCCGAGTGCGAGATTGGAAGTAAAAGCATAAGACCCTAACAGACCGATAGATCCCCCGGTATTTGAAGCCATCGTATATTCCGGACAACAACTTGGAATTCCTTTGAATCCACTAAATGATCCCTGATGTAGATTCATCCCCCCCGATGCGAATATACCAATTGAGTATGGAGAAGTTTTGATCACGGTATCAAGTGCTATTGAAGTGTTTTGTCCTGAAGCAGACAATACGCTACAACACATACAATACCATATGATGAGAAACAACAATCTCATACGCTTCGAGAAAAATTCAACAAACTATTTTATTCCCATTCAATCGTTGCAGGCGGTTTACTGGAAATATCATATGTCACTCGATTGATTCCACGAACTTCATTGATGATGCGATTGCTCATGCGAGCAAGTACATCATAAGGCATAGGAAACCAATCTGCAGTCATTCCATCTACGCTTGTAACAGCACGCAAAGCGCATGTATTTTCATAGGTACGCTCATCACCCATCACACCTACACTTTGCACAGGCAATAATACTGCAAAAGCCTGCCAAATCTCATTGTATAATCCGGCATTGTGAATTTCTTCCAAATATATGTCATCTGCTTTTCGCAAAATGTCGCATCGTTCTTTTGTAACTTCTCCCAAGACCCGAATACCAAGTCCCGGACCAGGAAAAGGATGTCTGTCTATAAACCAATCAGGTATACCCAATGCTCTTCCAACAGTACGAACTTCATCTTTGAATAATTCTCTAAATGGTTCGATAAGACTGAGATGCATTTCTTCGGGTAGACCGCCAACATTATGATGTGATTTTATTGTCACTGATGGTCCATTTACACTTACGGATTCAATGACATCTGGATAGAGCGTTCCTTGTGCAAGAAATGATGCATCACCAAATTTTTTAGCTTCTTCATTGAATACATCAATGAAAGTTGCACCAATGATTTTTCTCTTTTTCTCTGGATCACTGATTCCATGGAGTCGTGAAAGGAAGAGTGCCGATGCATCCACCACATCAATACTCATGGAGAAATTCTTCTTGAACAATGCTTCAAGTTTTTTACTTTCATCCAATCTCATTAAACCGGAATCAACATGAATGCAATGCAATTGCTTACCGATGGCTTTATGAAGAAGTACTGCCACAACTGTTGAATCAACTCCACCGGATAAACCACAGATCACACTGCCATCGCCAACTTGCTTGCGAATTGCTTCAATTTTTGATTCGATGAGATTCTCAGGATTCCAATCAGATGAACAACCACAAATATCATGAACAAAATTGGAGAGCATGGTTGCTCCATCTTGAGTGTGATGTACCTCCGGATGAAACTGCACGCCACGAATATTTCTAGCAAGATTTCGTATTGCACAAATTGGTGCATTATCGGTATGAGCAATGATTTCAAAACCATCTGGCATTGCAGTAAGTGAATCGCCATGACTCATCCAAACAATTGAATGTGCATCAATACCTTTAAAGAGTGCATCTTCTTTGTCGATGCGCAATTCAGCTCTTCCAAATTCTCTTTTTGCCGATTTGTCAACATTGCCACCATTCATGAATGCTGTGAGCTGTAAACCATAACATATTCCCAAGATGGGAATTTCATTTTGTTCGGCATGACTAAACACATCAAATGATGGTATCGGAGCTCCTTCGGCATAGACGCTTGAAGGTCCTCCGGATAAGACAATTCCTTTTGGATTAAGCGAAATGAGTTTTTCTTTGGTGATGGAAAATGGATGAATTTCACAATATACTCCCGCTTCGCGAATTCTGCGTGCAATGAGTTGTGTGACTTGTGATCCAAAATCAAGTATGAGAATTGTTTGCATTATGTATGAATTGAATGGAAGTTATTGCAAAACATTGAGCAATATAGTGCTCTTTTGTTCTTCAGCAATTTGTTTCACAATGGGATGTGATTCAAATTGGGATTTTTCAAATGGCTTGAGATCTGCATAAGCACGTCTGTATAATTCAAGAGCAATTGCAGTATCTCCATGTTCATAAGCCCAAATCGCAGTTTGAAGAATTCCAACTGCATAGTGCGGATGTACTTCAGGTATCTGATACATGAGTTCTGTGGCGAGTGCAAGTTCACCTATAGATTCAAGAATGCGTGCAGACACCATTCTTGCTCTCGCAAATGAAGGCTTTATACCTATTGCTCTTCCCAAATAATGCAATGCATGATGTGGTTTGGATACTTTGTCTAATGCAATCGCCATTGCTAGCATTGTGGTTTCTTCATCCGGAAATCGCTCAAGCGTTTTTGTACATACATCAATCACTGCATTCCAATCTTTTTCAACTTGCATGGCTGTGATTTCTGTTGCATAGTTCACATAGATATCAGGAAATTGTTTCTGCAATGCATGGAGAAGTGGAATCACTGTCTCTTTTATATTGATTGTTGGCTTGGCACCTTTTAACCAAACAAGTGAAGAACAATACACTGATAATTCTTTGGGGAGATTATCTTGTAATGTTGGTCCGAATGCGGCGCGTGCTTCGGACAAAACCTGATAACTCTCTTCATGCATTCCCTGCCATAATAATGCATATCCAAGTATGATTCGCAAGCGTGGATCAGCATGATTTCCCAAATATTCAATGAAATAATCTCGCGCAGGTGGATCATCGATGAATGCCACATACCAAGCTTTGAGAAGATCGGAATCAGTGGCTTCAAGTCCTTGTATCAGTGCCATCTCTCCTTTTTCGGCAGTTGAGGCATTATCCCGAAAATGAGTGAATGCAAGTATTGCATATGCTTCCGGAATATCCTTTGGAGCAAGACCCAATGCTCGCTCGAGAATTCTTCTTGCTTCAGGTAAGCGTGTTCTTGACTCAAGTTCTGTACCAACATGAAATAATGTTTCGGCATCATCCCAATGCGATTCAGCTGTATGTAATAAGTCTTGTATGGTCATGAAATGGCAGATTAAAAAATATAACCAAAGATTGCATCAAGGATCAAAATCGTGGCAGCTGAAATGGTAAATGCTTCTACCGTAGAACGTCCAACCCCTTCGGCACCACCTTCGGTTCGAAAACCAACATGACATCCAACAAGTGAAGTAACGCCACCAAATACCATTGATTTAAATAAACTTTGCGCAACTTCTGCTATTTGGAAAAATCGCTGAATAGAATCAAAGAATATGTCGAATGAGAAATCAAATTTGAGAGAAGTCAAAAGATATGCTCCAATCAGAGCAACGAGATTTGAAAAAACTGCAAGTACCGGCATCATGGTGAGTGCGGCAATAACACGAGGCATTGCGAGATATCGATTTTTGTCGATTGCCATCATTTCGAGTGCATCAACTTGCTCAGAAACTTGCATGGTTCCGATTTGTGCTGCAATTGCACCTCCAACCCGACCTGCAATGACAAGTGCGGTTAAAACGGGTGTCAATTCTGTAAAAACAACCGTTGAAATGGAGCCACCAATAAAAGGTCTGGCAATACCGATAAGATTGAACTTTGCAAATAAGTTTGTTGCCTGCAATGCAGCGATTGCTCCTGTGAAAGCACCGATGAGAATAACCAATGGAAGGGATTCCGTGCCCACAATCGACATTTGTTCCAGTACAAGCCTGCGATCTTTTGCCACTCTTGGCATATATCTCAGAACACGCATGATCAGAAAAGTGATTTGTCCGATTTGTCGGAAAAATCCAGTCACCTTCCTACCAAACAAAGCCAATAAATTCATCATGATGCTAAAGCCATTGAAATCTCTTACGAAATTACGGAAACTGACCTTGCATTCCGAAGTGAGCATAAAAAAAGCCCCGAATCTTCATTCGGGGCTCGATTTTCCGATGAAATCTATGGATTAGCCATTTATAACGGGTGAATCGCAAGGATTTGTGCCTGTTGCTTTCCATTGATTCCAGAGAAGCAATTGTTCAGGTGTAAGCATAGCCACAATCGCTGCCTCTAATGTATCATTGCATCCTTTTACAGCTGCTTTCATCGCTTCGATTGAAGATTGCAAGAGTGTTGCATTTTTGGCTTTCATTGCTTCCAATTGTGCATTTGCTTCATCTCTTGTAATGGTTCCTGCAGCCAATTGTTCTTGTAGTGATTTACGCAATGCAATTTCAGCTTGACGAATTGGACCTACAACTGATTTGAATTGTTCTTTTGCAGCTTTTTCACAATCACGCTTTGCATTAATCAATAATTGCAATTGCGCCAATTGATCTGCAGATAATTGTAAACAATCAATCACTGCTTTAAGATGAGCACGCTTTGGACTAATGCTATCTCCTCTATGAGGATTAATACTGTCACTTCTGTGATCGCCATCATTTCCACGGCCACGGCCTGGTCCTCTTCCGCGATCTCCTTTCATTGAAAATCCATCATCATTATTGTCAATGATGGATGATGCAATTGATTCTGCATCATACATAGATGAGGAAGTTTCTATTGCATTGTCAACAATCGGTGCAATTGTTGAGAGTTGATCAGTACAGCTGGAAGCAAATACTGTAACAAACACTGCCGCAAGCATCAACATGCTTTTTGTGATGAGTTTGTTCATTGTGGTATTCCTTATAAATAGTGAAAATTCTTCTTCGTATGTATTGAGCTGTCTTTCAGATTGCCGGCTATCTGACTGAACTCTTGCTCTCTTTGTTTAGGTTCTTAAAGACAATAACAATCTTTTCAACAATTGGTTACAAACTCTTTTACCTTCTCAAATCCACTAACAATAGCGAGCAACATTTAGTTACAACACAAAAAAAAAGCCCCATCCAATGGATGAGGCTTTTTTATATTTTTTTATCAATTATGGTCTGCCAATCGGGCTCTTTGGACAAGGTGATTGACCTGTTGTTTTCCATTGCATCCAAAGTGTCAATTGCTCAGGTGTCAACATTGCTTCAATTCCTGCGAAGAATGTGTCCATGCAAGACTTGAGTGCAGCACGTACTTGTGCTTCTGCTTCTTGTGTAGCTGCTCTCATCCGATCATTCAATGCTTTGATTCTTGCAGCTGCTTCTTCACGAGTAATTGTACCTGCTTTTACATCTGCACGAATTGCATTCATCTCAGCTTGTTGAGCTTTGCGCAGAGGATCAAGAATAGTACGGAATTGATCACGAGCTGCTTTTTCACAATCGATTTGTGCTTTTGACAATTCGCGCAATTTTGTTGCTTGCTCTACTGTAAGCTTGAGGCATGGAAGAACTGATTGCCAAGGCATTGGTCTTGACACGGTATCTCTACCAGTTCCACCACCACGAACTGTATCGCGTTTTCCAGGACCGCCACCGCGAACTGTATCACGACTACCCGGACCACCACCACGTGTTGGAGGACCATCTTGAGAAATGACATCATTGTCAGATGGGAATATACTGGCATAAACAGCATCAAAATTTACACCATCTTGATTATCAACGATTGCTGTCTCTGTTGGTGTTGTGCAATGATCATTACTGCAGCTTGAAGCGAATGTCGTTAAACCGACAATCACCATGCCTGCGAGTAAGAAGCTAAAAATCTGCTTTTTCATACAATACCTTGTAAATATGTTTTATTATCGAATAGGCAAAATTACAGAGAAAAATATGCCATAAGCCATCAAAAAGACACAAAGAATGTTAAAAAGTGTGAAAATGGCTGCTTTTATGGCATTTTATGCTTTTAAAGCCTCTGCTCCACCTACAATTTCCAACATTTCTGTTGTGATGGATGCTTGGCGAGCTTTATTATATGACAATTGCAGTGAGCGAATAAGATCGCGGGCATTTGTTGTGGCACTTTCCATTGCCATCATTCGAGCTGCTTGTTCAGCAGCATTTGATTCAAGCAATCCTTTCCACACGAGTGTGTTGACGAACTTCGGAAGGATGGCATCCATGATGTCGCCCCTACTTGGCTCAAAAATATAATCATGCGTAATTGACTGCTCGCTTTTTACTGATTCAACCGGTAATAATTGTTTGAAGGTTGTCTCTTGTTTGATGATCGATTTAAATTCATTGTTAAAGATCATCACACGATCAAATTCTTCATTGATGAATCCATTTGCTGCAATACTTGCGATTTCTGCAGCTGTATTGAATTGTAATTGACCGAAGATATCTGGGAAAGTAGCCAATACAGGTTGAGTTCTCTTTGCAAAGAATTGCGATGATCTTCTTCCAACGGAAATGACACTCACTTTTGCATGAGGAAATTCCGAGGGTATTGTTTGATCAATATATTGCGAAGCCATTCTCAGGACATTCGTATTAAAACTCCCGCATAGTCCGCGATCAGAAGAAATAACAATCACAACAATATGCTTGAATGTATCCGGCTTGCGAAGCAAGGGATGATAATAATCTTCTGAAGAAGAGCCAGCCAAATTGGAAAGCACTTCAGTAAATTTTTCGGTATATGGTCTTGTTGATAAAATCGCTTCCTGCGCTCTTCTCAATTTTGCAGCAGCAACCATGCGCATGGCAGAGGTAATCTTAGCCGTACTTTTCACGGCTGTGATGCGATTTCGTATATCTCTCAGTGTTGCCATATCATTGCTTAAAAAGTTGTGATGTCAATAATATCGTGTTGTTGAATTCTGTAAATGTTGTCCAACATAATCTGCTATGCTATCTTCCATTTCCAGGAAAGTATGTGCCGAGGATGAAGCTTGTAATTTGCTCATCACTGCTTGAGTGTAATACTGATATTGTCCTTTGAGTGAATCCGGCATGGACACATATTTAATATCAGATTGTTTACCCAATGCTTTAAACACAGCATGTGCAAGATCATTCCATGTGCGAGCTTTTCCTGTTCCAAGATTCACGATGCCATGTGATTTTTTTGAATTCAAAATCTTCCACATGACTTCGCATGCATCTTTCACATATATGAAATCGCGCATCTGGCCACCATCGGGATATTCCTCGAGATCAGATGCAAACAATGTGATATGACCTTGCGCGAGCACTTGTTTCCATGATTTAAAAATCATGCTAGCCATATCACCTTTGTGATATTCATTGGGACCAAACACATTAAAAAATTTGATGCCGGTCACTGATTGTTCAAGCCCATTTGCAATGATCCACTCATCAAAGAGTTGTTTGGAATAACCATACATGTTCAAAGGACGAAGTCCATTCACTGATGCATCATCATACCCTTTCTCACCGGCACCATAGGTAGCGGCGCTACTTGCATAAATGAATGGTATATCATGTGCCATGGCAAATTGTGCCATGGCAATGCTATATCGATAATTGTTTTCAAGGAGATATTCGGCATTTCTTTCAGTAGTGGATGAACAAGCACCCATGTGAATCAAAGCCGTGATATCATGTGCATCATATATTCCTTCGGAGCATTTTTTTTTGAACACTTCGGGATGTTCAATGCCACGAAATTTTTTTGTCACTAGATTATTCCAGCGATCATCTTGTTCCAATGAATCAATGATCAGGATATCATCATATCCTTTTTCATTCAGCGTTCTCACAAAACAACTGCCGATGAATCCGACTGCTCCAGTGACTGCAATCATGGTACAAGTGTTCCTGTTTTATCAATTGATTCCGCGAATCGCCTTGAATCTCTCAGTGAATGTAGAAAGCACTTCATTCAAATCTTTTTTGATTTGATCTGTAAGATCTTTCACTTCAACGATGGAGAATAACAATGCTTTGTGTTTTGTTTCCATGAGTTCAAGAAATTCATTTTCGAATTCACGGCAAAGTTCAACCGGAATCTCATCGAGATATCCATTGGTTGCTGCAAACACAAGTGCGATTTGTCTTTCAAGCGTAACCGGTGAATATTGTTGTTGCTTGAGGATTTCGGTCAGGCGTGCACCACGACGCAATTGTTGCATAGTGGATTTATCAAGATCCGATCCAAATTTTGCGAATGCTTCGAGTTCGCGGAACATCGCAAGTTCAAGTTTCAATGGACCTGCAACGCGCTTCATAGCTTTGATTTGTGCATTACCACCAACGCGTGATACAGAAATACCAACATTCAAAGCAGGACGAACACCCGCATTGAACAAATTGGATTCAAGATAAATCTGTCCATCAGTGATGGAGATCACATTGGTGGGAATATATGCAGACACATCACCTGCTTGTGTTTCAATAACTGGAAGTGCAGTCATAGAACCACCACCAAGTGCATCACTCAATTTTGCTGCACGCTCGAGCAAGCGGCTATGTAGATAGAAAATATCCCCGGGATATGCTTCGCGTCCTGGTGGACGACGTAATAGCAAAGATACTTGTCGATACGCTGCAGCTTGTTTTGTCAAGTCATCATAAATCACAAGTGAATGACGACCTGAATCACGGAAGAATTCTCCCATTGATGCACCACAATACGGTGCAATGAATTGTAATGGAGCTGGGTCAGCTGCATTCGCTGCAACAATGATTGTATAATCCATTGCGCCATGTTTTTCAAGTGTGGAAACAACATTGGCAACAGTTGAACCTTTTTGACCTATCGCTACATAAATACAGTACACCGGATTGATACCGAGTTTTTTGGCTTCTTCTGTATGTGTATATCGTTGATTGATGATGGTATCAAGTGCAACAACTGTTTTACCTGTTTGACGATCACCAATAATCAATTCGCGTTGTCCACGACCAATAGGAATCAATGCATCAATTGCTTTCAAACCAGTTTGCAATGGTTCTGTAACCGGTTGGCGTTCAATGACACCCAATGCTTTACGCTCGATTGGCAATGTTTGATTTGTCATCACCGGGCCCTTGCCATCAATTGGCACACCCAATGGATTCACCACGCGGCCAAGCAATGCTTCGCCAACGGGAACTGAAGCAATATTGCCTGTACGGCGAACGGTGTCACCTTCTTTCACAAGGCGATCATCTCCAAAGAGAATAACACCCACATTGTCTTCTTCAAGATTGAGCACCATGCCCATAACACCATTGGGGAATTCCACCAATTCGGATGCTTGGACTTTTGTCAAACCATAAACGCGAGCAACACCATCACCCACTTGAAGTACAGTACCGACTTCATAGATATCGGCTTCATTTTCAAAGCCTGAAAGTTGTCGGCGCAAAATAGCGGAAATCTCTTCGGGTCGAACTTCTGCCATGATCAAATTACCTGTGTATTAATCAATAAATAAATAAAAGTCATCTTAAAATCGGAATGCAATACCTGCTTGCACAAATAACAAATCCGTGCCGGCATTTGCATATTCCTCTACTTTTGTTGTACCATTGGCATCAACATCAATCACCTTTTGATAAGATGATTTTGCGCCATAATTATATCGCGCTTTTATGTCAAGCAACATACTGCTTGCCTTATTCGGCAATGTGATATTCTCAACCAACTTGATCATCACTCCGGTGCCGATTCCGTATTTCCAGAAAACATTCCGAGCTGAATAAATTTCATCGGTTCTTGTTTCCCATTCTTCTCGTCCATCTCGAACAACTCGTTCTCGATATTCTCCATCCGTAGTTGCAGAGTATATATTCATACCGCCGGAAATTTCCGCATAGGGAAATACCCATTGTGCAAGATTCAATTGCAGACGCGCAAAGAGATCGATGGGTACGACGGAATTTGTATAGACATAATCATCGTAAAATTTATAATAAGCCGCTGGTCTTTTATTCTTGTTCAATGTGACATATCCAAGTTCTGCTCCCAGAACAAGTGAAGCATTGAATCCTGTATATCGCGCTGGAAGAATAGGTTCAAAGGAATATCCTCCACCCATAAGGAAGGCAAATCCTCCTGAACCAATATTGCTCTGGAAATCACCTTGAGGATTTCCGGAGCCCATGGACATATAAAACAATCCATGTCGCGGCTTCAATTTCAAAAAACTAATTGTGGCCTCATCCGAAGAAGGAGTATTCTGCTGCGCAAAAGCATCACAGCAGAAAAATACAGTCAAGCTTATCGCAATACATGCCTGAATCATCGAATGAATCCCTTTTATATGTGTCATTCATCACAGTGATGAATGCGCAACCGATCCTGTAAGTTCACGATATAACATATCAAGCTGATGTCGTAAAGAAGCATCAATCATGGTGTCTGCAATCCGAATGGTGATTCCACCTTTCAATGCAGCATCAACTGTGAATGTTGGTAAAACAGTTTTACCTGTTCTTTTTGCAATGGTTTGAATCAACGATGAACGCATAGATTCATCCAATTCAACTGCAGAAGTAAAACCAACTGGTATTAGTTTTTTCTCTTCATTATACATCTCTGTAAATGAAGCAGCAATATCTGGTAAAATGGATTCTCTTCTTTTTTCTGCCAACATGATGAGAAAATTCATCATCAGTGTAGAAATGTGAGATCCAAAAACTTCTTTCAATATTTCAATTTTTGCATTGTGTCGTATGACAGGACTATTCAGTACTGCAACCAATTCATCTGATCCATGAACGGCTTTCATGATATACTGAAAATCTGTGTTGACCGATTCCAATGTTCCATCTGCCAGTGATTGATTCATCAATGCGGATGCATATCGTTGCGCTATGCGTGTTGAAGATGCCATAGAAATGATGCTCGCGATTGATTAATTGTTCGACAATTCTTTCACTGTTGCATCGACAAGTGCACGATGCTGTTCGGCATTGACAACTTTGCCGATTACTTTGTCTGTCGCTTGTACGATTAATGTTGCCATCTCTGTACGCAATGACTGCAATGCAATGTCTTTTTCTCGTGCTATTTCACGTAATGCCTCTTCAAGTTTTGCCTGCTTGATACGCTCGGCTTCCTCAGATGCATTGCGAACAATGGCCTCTGCCTGAACTTTGCCTTCTTTCAGCATATCCATGACTTCGCTCTGAGCTTTGGCTAATTTCTCACGAGTTTCCTGCATAGACTTTTGAGCCAATTCATTGGCTTGTTCTGCCTGATTTATCGAATCATTGATTCGCTGTTCGCGTGCTTCCAATGCGGCAAGCATGGGCTTGAAGCCAAACTTTCCGAGAAGGAAGAAAAACAGGAAAAAATTGATGAGCGTCCAGATCATCAAACCGGGATTCACACTAAGCAAAGCGTCCATACTATTTCTGTTGATCGTGAGTAAATGTTTTGTTCATTTCACAAAACGGAAGTTGAAAGGCATGGCAGCCCTGTAATAGCAGGACTGCCTTGCGAAGATTTTTTCTCGGACAAATTATTTTGTTGCGAGAAGGATACAAATGATACATGCCAAAAGCGCAACACCTTCAATAAGCGCAGCACCGATGATCATTGTTGTACGAGCATCTTTTGCGGATTCAGGTTGACGTGCGCCAGCTTCAAGTGCTGCAGCCACGAGTGGTCCGATACCTGTTCCAACACCAAACACGGTGATACCTACGCCAAGACCGGCGCCCAACCATGCAAATGCTTCTTTTTCCATTGTAATCTCCTAAGAGTAAGATGAGTGAAAATGTTTAAAATGAAATGATACTGATTCTCAATGATGATCATCGGCATGATCGCCGAGTACAAGACCGGTGAATACCGCAGTCAACATCGTAAAAATGTATGCCTGTAGAAATGTCACCAATACTTCAAGAAAATAAATGAATATCGAAAAGAGAGTCACCACGGGTGACACTGCAACCGTATTGAAAAAGAAAATAAATCCAATCAATGTAAAGAGAATGATATGTCCGCTGGACATGTTCGCAAACAAACGAATTGCAAGTGCAAATGGTTTTGTAAATACACCTACAATTTCAATCGGCACCATAATCGGTGCAAGCCACCATGGAGCACCACCAAGCAAGTGATGCAAAAATGACTTGATAGCACCACCGGCTCCCATTGCTTTCACAGGTATGACAATATTGACCATGAAAAATGCAGTTAATGCCAAACCTGCAGTTGTTCCAATCGCAGATGTTGCAGTGTGTCCACCGGGCAATAATCCAACCAAATTCATGGCATAAATAAAGAAGAACACGGAAAGAAAATATGGAAGATACTTTGATACCAATCGTTCATTAGGAATATTCGGACGCACTACTGTGTCACGAATCATGGTGGTCAACATCTCAAGTGCATTACCAATTCCTTTGGGTGCCCTATGACTTTTTTTATAAGAACGATTCCCTATGATGAACAATGCAATCACAACAATCATTGAAATCCATTGAAACACCACAAAATTCGTTGGTGATAAATCTAATTGAACATGGGATCCATCTTTCTTTACAGCATGCCCTGCATGTAACTCATATTTGCCGGAAGCTTCCAATGCATGAACATTGGGATAAAATTCAAAAGAACCATTATCAACAAATACGTATGGTAGATCTGCTAGATGATAGGAAAACAAATAGAAACCACCATGATCTCCAAGATTTTCATTGAACATGGCATTGAACGTAAATCCTTCCGTTTGCGCATGCTCCCCATTATGAGTGGCTTGCCCATGCTCGCCTGCAGGAGATTGTTGTATTGAATGTTGCGATGTTGTATCGTGCAGAGTAGAATCTTGCTTCATGTTCAACTATGTTTGATTGCGTGAATCGTATGCTAATTTGAATTCTGTTCTTTGTCTCTCAATCGAATCCTATCGGACAAAACATGGAAGTAAATGATCTCTGCAAACAGATAAACAAACACTCCAATTGCCAATGACAGTGAATATGCCAATTGTGGCAAGCCCATGATTGCCAAACACCACCAGGAAATTCCACCAACAATCATGATGCGCAATGACATGCTACCCAATACAATCGACACAAATTTTTCAAATGGTTTCTGATATGCACGGCGAGCTATGACATAACCGCTGAAGGCATTCACAAAACATACCACTTGTGCCAGTATGATCGCATATAGATTCGAATGGGAATCGCTCACACGCTCATTGTTTGTTGTTTGTTGGATCATTCGCATTCGCTTGCATTGCAGATCTAATGAAATGCGTCATGCCTGCGATCGCTCCAAAGCACCCGAGTCCTATCGTGAACCAAGGAGTTGTGCCATATTTACCATCTAGCCACCAACCCAAAAGCCCACATCCAATGACAGCTCCAGCCAATTGCGAACCTAAACCAATATACGGGGCTAGATCCCTTTGGACCGATCCGCTTTTCCGTTCAGGTATCTCTTTCGACATGAATGTGCTATTTGGTGAATCGGAATCAGATTTCAAGTCACCAAATTACAGATTTTGCATGGAATAACAAATGAAGAACCCTGCCATCTGAAAGGTTTTGAGAAGAGTTTTGGGAAAGTTATGAACATAGGGCTCAACCATGTGAGTTGATATCAATAACTCTCACTTTGATTGGGGAAATGTCCGCTTTGAATATCCTGAATATAACGGGAGACAGAATCATTCACCCTTTGATGAAGATTGTCATATCTGCGAACAAAACGAGGACTAAAGTCAATTGTAAGTCCAATCATATCGGTATAAACCAAAATCTGGCCATCACAATGGGGTCCTGCACCAATGCCAATCGTTGGTATGGTAAGGCTTTTCGTGATTTCTTGAGCCAAATTCATGGGGATTTTCTCCAAAACAAGGGCAAATGCACCTGCTTTTTCCAATTCCTTGGCATCTTTGAGCATTTCCTCTGCCTCTTGTTGATTCTGACCTCTTGGTCTATAGGAGCCAAATTGATTGATGCTTTGAGGAGTCAAACCCAAATGCGCCATCACTGGTATTCCGGCTTCAGTCATGCGTCTCACTGCCTCGCAAACTCGATGTCCACCTTCAATTTTAACAGCGCTTGCACCGGCTTCTTTCATAAGCCGACCCGCATTTCTGAATGCTTCCTCGGGTGATACTTGATAACTCATAAATGGCATGTCCGCAATCACCAAAGCACGCTGTACACCCCTAACTACTGCTTTTGTATGATAAATGATATCGTCCAAGGTTACTGGAATGGTAGTTTCATGACCCTGCACGATATTCCCCAAAGAATCGCCAACGAGTATCACATCGATACCTGCTTCATCCAAAATTCTTGCGATGAGCGCATCATAAGCCGTTAGACAAGATATTCTCTTGCCCTGCTTTTTCATTTCCTGCACACTGCGAGTTGTTACCCTGCGTATTGGCGAGGAATGTGTGTGCCTATCAGCATCATTGCGGTCTGAATTTTCCATGTGAACCTCAAATTTGAACCACAAAATAGAGATTTCTCAAGCATATTCACTATGGAAATGCCATGAAATTCTCCTATTGTCTAATGCAGAAACCACCCCGATAAACCTTTCCATCTACATCTGTTGCATGCACTTTGATGCTCATAGACCATTGATCCAAGGACATCATAGATTTGTAGTGAGTTCACATGGATGGCATCAGCAAATCTGACGATGACACCATCATCAACTTCAATGAATGATACTTCTTGTGAATCTATCTGATTATCAGTGTTTTCATCAATATCAGTCGTGATTAATTCATCACCTGGTTGATAGGCGGTATAATAAAAGTATGTGAGCATCATCTCATCTGTTGTTCCTTCACCCCATGAAACTTCCTTTGGCGGACTTGATGGATTATGTGGATTATCGATAGAATTGTTATAGGTCACTTTTGATTGCAATACTGAACCTTTCGGTACTTTTTGAAGTGTCTTGAATGTATATGCCATTTGCCAGTGAAAATCCCAATGTGGTATAGAGATAATTGGAATAGTATCCTTTCCATCTTGAAGGTTTATTTCAATGCTTTCACCAAGCAAATGCATATGCGGCATTACGGCAAATGCGGTGGCATCATAGGGTATTGTCAATTTTTGGGTAAACGTTTTTGATTGTCCTGCAGGTAAACGAAGAGGACCATCAACAATATTTCTTCTATTCAACAATGGGCTAATGAAAACTTCTCTCGTTGCCGGAGATTCTGCGAAGGTGAGTCTTACAGATGTATTATCCTGTTTACCTTCCGTCCCTGCAGGATAATGTACTTGTACTATAATTCTTGCCCCTTTTTGGAATCGAACGCCAAACCCTTTTGGAAAAAAATAAGGTTCTATTCCGGGAACATATACACCTATTAAGTCCGCGGTATTTGAGCCTACACCACCAAAACCCGGATAGCCAGGACCGGGAGATTGAGCATCCAATTGCATGGGTACCGATGAGGTATCTTGAAACACCAATACATGGTGAACGATTTCAGGGTTGCCGGGAACGACTTCAATCGCGGATATGAATTCATCTTTATTTGGGGAACCATCCAAGACAAAGCAACGATATTCGTCATTGCCACCTGCTTTTGCCTGTGTGGTATAGATCGGCATTTGAGCAGTAAAACTTGGATTTTTGATGATTGGTCCGGATGCAAAAGTTGGTGGCTTCGGAGCAGATACTATGTCTCCTACAGGTACATCATTATTCACCCATTCAATAACTGCATTGATGTCCGCATCTGATAGCGTTCTTTGATGAGAATATGATCGAAACTTTGTATCCGCAGGATATGGAGGCATAGACCTAGTGGTGATCGCATTGACGATGGAATTCTTTTTGGAGGCAACTTCTTCATAACTCATGAGTGAAAATGGCGCAATGCCTCCATCTCTGTGACATGAAGAACAATTTGAGTACACGATATTTGCAATGTTTGATGACCAAGTAGGGTTTGATCCCTTCATTTGCATTGAAAACATCAATATCAATGTCGAAACAATAATGCCATAGTTCATTTATCTATCCATGTTTTGTGTGAACTCTTGTAATTTACGCTATGTTTTGCTTTAGACATATATCCTTCACCTGAGTTTAACAGTATTTATGACCCTGATTTCAACATATATTCTCAATTTTGTCTTCCTTTGTTGCTTTGCTTTTACAATGCAAGCCGACTTAAGTTCAAAGCGAAGTCAGGGTAAGATATTCATTGATTTCTCTGCAGATGTGCCGGCTAAAAAGGAATATTCATTCACATTTGCTGTACCCCAAAAAGAACAAATCTCGTTTTCCATTCGTGAAATTCATTCGGCACCTTATTCTGGAGATACTACCGGCTTACATTGTATTGTCAGGAAATCTCCTGAAATAATCATTGACAAACAGTATGCATTTCGTGGAGTCAATCTTGCAAAAGCCAAGATATTTCCAATTTATAGAGATGCGCATGGGATTCTACGGATTGCAGACTCATGCAATATCTCAGTCATGTCACCAGGACTTCACTATACTCCATCATTTCGTATTTCTCATGCGGAAGAAGGATTATTTGCACATGTGATCAACCCAGAACATATTCCATCTGCTACAAATTCAAAACAAAAGATGGAATCTGTTCAAGCGGATCATTGGTATGATCCAAATCAATCCTATGTGAAACTCATCACAAAAAAAGATGGCATAGCCAGATTACCTTTGTCAAAAGTCTTGACGACAATGCCAGAATGGAAAGGAATGGCAAGTGGGAATCTCGAAATTCTGTTCAAAAATGAACCTTATCCTTGCAGCATCATTGATGAGAATGGACAACTCGATGAGAATGACATAATGATTTTTGCTTCAAGAAGAGCAGAAGGTGATACCACATGGCGAAACTATGTAACGGATGAAGCAACATTCTTTCTCACTGTCAACAAACAACCATCAATTGGAAAACGCTATGCCGCTTTTCCTCCCATCATGCCAATACTTGCAGATACCTCTGTAGAAGTCAACCTACATCATGAAAAAGATGCTGAATTTTATGCTGGAGATGTCATAAGCCCGGTTGATTATCGATATCTTTCTTCAGACTTTTCGACAGGTAAAAATTTCTTCTGGAGAAAAATCTCAAGCATCCAAAAATATCGAACATTTGTAGATACGATTAATGTGCCCGCTGCACAACAACCAATGCAATTGGACATTGCATTTCATGGTGCCAATGAAAGACCTTCCATGGAATTCGAACACCGATATGAAATATTTTGGAATGATAATCTTATTTCTCGTGATTCCTTTGTCGGTTTTGAAAATCATATTTCTCGTTTGAATATTCAACCATCGTTGATCAAGCATGGAGGAAATATTCTCAGGATAGAATCACTTCCAATTGCAGATACAATTGTCACTGAATGCTATATCGATTATATAACAACATCATCCACTGCAAGCCCTAGGGTTTTGTCGGGTACTTTATCGTTCCAAAAATCACTAACGAATGCAGCATCACTTACAATTCAAGATCTTCGCACAAAGTCTTTCATTGCACTTGACACCATCAATCATTTCATATTGAATGGTACTGCGCAGAATTCGGGTTCCACTTTCATCAGTGATCTATCACTCACACCGGGTAATCATGCTATTGTTATTTCGGATTCATTACAATGGATTGAACCAGAAATACACCTAGTTTCAAAAAGCAATCTAAGAGACTCTTCCAGACAAGCTGATGTGCTTCTTATTTCACATCCAGCATTTTTGAATGCATCCAATAGACTCGCACAGCATAGACGCAAACAAGGATTTACGGTTGAAGTCATTTCAAGTGAAGATATTTATAAAGAATTTGGTCATGGCTCAAAAGATGCTCATGCAATCAAAGACTTCATACGACACACCCATCGTTCATGGAAATTTCCAATTCCTTCCTATGTGATATTTATGGGTGATGCCAGTTGGGATCCATTGAAATTGACATTTAAATCAACTCAAGAAGACTTTATTCCATCATTTGGATTTCCTGTTAGTGATATCTGGTTTACAACTCCGAGTAATGATTCAATTGATCCCGAACTTATTCTTGGCAGGCTTAGCGTATGTTCATCAGATCAAGCAGAAAAGGTAGTTGATAAACTCATTCAATATGATTCTTTGCAAGCAGCGCCTTGGATGAAACAATTTTTGTTTCTTTCCGGTGGAGATGCGGATGATCCATTTTTTCACAATCAATTTGATGGCGTAGCACCATTTGTCCTAGACCCACCAATTTCAGCCGATACAACGCGCATTCGTAGGATTAATAAAGTTGGTGGTGTTGATGAAAGCATCGCCACGAAAATTCGTTCGGCTGTGAATGATGGGGCATTATGGGTCAATTTTGCTGGACATGGTTCACCTGAATATTTTGAATTGGATGGCTGGAGAGCACAAGATCTAAATAATCAGAAAAAATATTTCATGCTCACCACATTTTCATGTAATTCCGGAGCATTTGCAGAGCCCACTACAGTATGCAGAAATGAATCGTATGTACTTGAGGCTGGAAAAGGGGCAATTGCTTCCGTTGGTAATACATATACAGGAATTACAAATCCGGACTACTATAATTTCGTCACGATGTTTTCTTCACTGTCGAAATATGGACTTCGAAGAATAGGAGATCTTGTCTTTTCAACCAAAATTGGTCAAGGAAATACTGCTGACCCATTCTTTAGAAATTCAATGATGCAATTCTGTTTGATTGGAGACCCACTTACGCAACTTGCAATCGGACCTAATCCTGATTACTATGTCCGTACTGAAGATATGCAAGTAAATCTCGTATCAGCAACCGATGAATCATTTACGGTAACAGGTATGATCCGCAATCGTGGAACGATGGACTCAATACCAGTACAAGTTCAATGCATAAGAACGCTTGCCAACAAAAAAGATACATTGTCAACACTATATCCTGCATTTGCACGGGAACAACAGTTCACTTTCACATTTCCTACACTCAATCAATCGGGCATACATGGCATAGAAATATTTGTAGATCCACAACGCTCAATTACCAATGAGCGGATCATCTCAAATAATATGCTGGCATTTCCGGTAAATGTTTATGCTGCTTCTTTGACGGTGATAGACCCACTTCCTGGTTGGAATGTTCAGGCTGATAAACCACGATTTCGTTTTTTACTACCACTGAAGAATCGTGAATTCACTTCTTATGATTTACGCATAGAAACACTCGGTGGTTCAGTGTTAGCAGGATTTTCAGGAGTGCAATCTTCCACGCTTAGCTTCGGAGAATTGCATGTTGATTGGACTCCCAATATCGTACTCCCTTCCGGCTCTACATCGAAAGATTATCTGTTGTTCACAAGAACATTTGATGCTCGAACAATACAATATAGTCCATGGGAAATTACTCCATTTCATGCTGTGGCAGCTCCTATCAATGACACGGCATTCATTCATGTTGACAAACTTTCGGCTCTTCCTGAATCTCGTTTTTCAGGAATGACAGAACAAGCATCAACAAAATCATTGATGCTTGGCTCTCAACCTATTCCGATCACCATTGAATCCTGCAATGGTGGAGAAGAATTTCGATATGGCTATGTGAAATATGGGCAGCGAACATTCATAGAAAGAGTAAATGGTTCAAAATGGAATCTCTTGCATCTTAAACCATTTGATAGCATTGGAATATATAGAGATTTTGATGCATTCTATGGAGCACAAGAAGATAGATATCGTGCAGGAAATAGTGGTGATTTAATTCGCTATCTACGCGATTCAGTAGCAAATGGAGATCATATTGCTATCAGTGTTTCGGATGGATCATTTCGTGGTGCAATCGTTACGCCAAAAGGTATGGATGGTGATGCTGAATCACTTATAGCAATATTAAAAACATTCGGTGCAACCAAGATTGATTCTGTTTTCAAAGGATTCTCATATCCTGATGGTTCCGCTATTCCAAATGATGACCGATATCGCATTTCTTATGTGATGTATGGAATGAAAGGTGATGCAAGTGGAAATGCAAAAGAACAATTTGGGTCTTATAATGACACAGTATCTTTGAACACAGACCATTCCCTCGCATTTCAAACAGGAAGATATTCATCTGGTTTGATTGGACCTGCAATTCATTGGAAACAACTTTCAATGAGTGATTCCCTTTCAAATCAAGGTAGTATTCACTATTATCTTTATGGATGGAATAGTGCCAAACGCAATCGCACATTATTGGATTCTTCAAAAACAGGAACATTCTTAGTCAATAAGATCGATGCAAGTGCTTATCCATATTTGGAAATGGACATAGCATTATCAAGAAATGCCGGACTTCAAGGCCCAATAGTACAATCGCTCGATGGACTCTTTGTACCGGCAGCTGAATTGGCACCTTTGCCTTCATCATTTAAAGTCAAAGGCACAGAGCAAAGAATAGGCGGAGCAATTCGTGGAGATAGCATGTCTTGTGAGCTTGATATTTTCAATCTTTCACTACGCCAAGCTTCCAATCCAATGATGAAAATATGCATCACTCAGCAACCAATAGGAAGTGGTGGTTCAAGTGAAACAACAATCAATACATTGCCAGGCATACCAAAAGATTCACCAATTTCATATCAATTAAAAGCATCAACATTTGATTTATCAAAAATGTCTGAATGGACAGCTCGCATCAATTGCGAAGAACAATTGGCCGAATTGTTTTCGTTTAATAATACAACAACACAAACTTTGACAATCAGCGAAGACATCGAACCTCCGTCAATCGAAATCTTGGCCGATGGAAAAGTTGTTCGTGAATATGATGTCGTGGCACTCAATCCACGAATTACTATTCGAATTCTCGATAATGCTTATACACCTATTGACACAACAAAGACATTCATTCGGAATAATCCTTTTGCAGTGCGATCTGATAATAATATCAAGGAATATGGATTTGTAAAAGGAGTTTACGGATCAAGCTTGCGTGCAGAATTCTCCTATATCCCGGAGAATAGATTCCAAGTTGGTGAGAATATCATCTATGTCATAACCGAGGATGCATCGGCAAATAAAGACACATTGCGAAGAACTGTATTGGTGGTTCTGAATAGTTCAATTGATGCATTAACGAGTTATCCAAATCCGGTACTTAGTGGATCAAAGATTTCTTTTGATGTCACCTATGCTTCACAAGCTCAAGAAGCCACGTATACACTCACCATTGCAGATATACGTGGGGCGATCGTTCATAGAATGAATGGCAATGTGACCATAGGAAGAAATACGATTGAATGGAATGGAAGGGATGATGAGGGAATTCCAATGCCGCCGGGAGTATATGCCTATCGGTTAGATGTGAAAGGCGATACATTTGTTGAACCAGCCTTTGGCAAGATGATCATCATGCAATAAGTGTTAGATGGATTCACAATGAGCTTTAAATGAATCCAAAATGGATTGCCAGCCCTGTTGTTGCATCTCTTCAGAATGCACATGCTCAGGATCAAATTGTTCAGTCACGCGCACCTGATCTTCCATCTCTTCAAATGTGACCTTCACCCTTCTACCATCGCCGAGTGTATAGGCTATACATGCTTGCGGAATAATTTCGTCGAATGTTCCACCAAAATCAAAACTAAAGCTACCGTCTTTGGCAGCCATGGTATAGAGAAATGTCCCGCCTTGTTCCAATGCAATCTCAGCTTTTGGACAATGCCAATCTGCTGAAGCTTGATTCCATTGAGTGATGTGTTCCGGACTTGTAAAGCAATTCCACACTGTTGATATGGATTGTTGAATGGTGGCGCTAATGGTAATGGGCATAATGCAATCTCTATAAGATAAAAAAATGCCTTATCAGAGGAAGTAACGGCTTGCGCCGTTGAGCGGGAAACGAGGGTCGAACTCGCGACATCAACCTTGGCAAGGTTGCGCTCTACCACTGAGCTATTCCCGCAGTCCGTTTTAAACGGGTCACAAATTTATAGGTTATCCCCATATCTTGCAAACACTTTTTATTTAAAGTACTCATAATACGCTTTACGGCATTTTTCCTTTAAATCTTCCATATCTATCATATTTCCGACTTCATTGGAAATCGAAGTAACTTCTTTGTCCGGGATGCCACAAGGAATGATTGTTTCGAAGATTGACAGGTCATTATAAACATTCAGGGCAAAGCCATGAGAGGTCACCCAACGAGAACAATGCAGCCCGATTGCACATATTTTTCGTTCATTTTCAATCCATACTCCTGTTTTTCCATCCACTCTTCCAGATGAAATTCCATATTCTTCTAGGACTTGGATGGTTATGTCTTCTATACTTCGAAGAAACCAATGCAAATCCTCTCGAAATTCAGAGAGATTGAACAAAGGATACCCTATAAGTTGACCGGGATTATGTGCGGTGATATCGCCCCCACGATTTATTGGAATCACCTCAATGCCTTGCATTGCTAGAACATCGGGGTCTACTGTCACATGATGTTCGCCACCTTCCCTGCCAATTGTCAGCACAGATGGATGTTCGCAGAAAATCAATGTACTTGATCTAATGCCTTGTTGGATTTCACGGACATACTGTTCTTGTCGCGTCCATGCTTCGCGAAATGGAATGAGAGACCAATCTTCTATGAGTATCTTCGGCATCACGATCATCCAAAATGATGCGTGAAATTACGGAATTGTGGATTGTCAATCGGCAATACCAATGATGTTGCAAACAGAATCGATGATGGAATCACCGACAATGGTGAATGGAATATCAATGGAAAAGACGCCCTTCTTTTTTGGAGTTATCCTCATCGAGTAGCTAAAAGAACTAACAGGAGCTTGATTCTTACCATTTATCGTACTTCCAAACAAGACATTACATGTTGCATTATCATCAAATGTTTTGAGCTGACTAATGATACAAGACTTTCCAGTATTATTCACAATGGTACAAATTGCATCGAATGGTTTATTTGTGGAAGCTGTAAACATTTTGAAATCTGTCACATAAATGCCTTTATTAAGAAAAACACTAGAAGAACAAGTTGCAATTGTTTTCACTCTTCCTTTTCCTGAATACGAAATTTCAGCAGTGATTTGAGCAATGATATTTACACCTTGAGCAGAGGATTTACTTCGCAGCGGAATTGAAATATTTGAGCCGGGTTGTAATTGATATGGAAGATTCAATCTTGTGAGTAATTCATATTGATCGGTGAATCCATCTGTAAATGTAAGTGAAGAGATGATTGCAGGTTCTGTTCCATAATTATATATGCGAATGACTGTATCACGCACTTCGCCATAAGGTATTGATCCAAAGTCAATATCTTCAATCCATACTCTTGTGCCACTCAATACATTTGCTCTCAGCGGAATAAATACATGTTTCCAACCATTGATGATCAATGTATCCAAGAAGATGCCTTCCGACATTGGATTGAATTTAATCGGTATGGATTTAGTTGCGCTTTGTTGAGTTTTCGGTGTAAGAACAAAATGGATCGAATCCGATGTCAATGAAAATCCCCTATTTCCATGTTTCAATCTTATTGAATCAATTGGTATGAAGATAGAATCAGAGCGATTCTCAAAGTTGATATTCTTTACTATTTCTTTTGAAGGAAATTCTGTTTCAAATGAAAGTGATGCAGGTGTCAATGAAAGTGAAAGACGATGCAAGGAATCTTTCGATACTGAATCAACGATTGTTCGCGTACGATCTGCGGAGACATCATTTACCGGTGTACAAGAAGAAAATGTCCCGATGATAGCAATCATCGAGACACAACATGCGATAATCAATCGCTTATCGTAATGAAACTCTCGCACCATAGGTGATTCCTGCTTTCTGTGTGCTGAACCACTGACCTTGATATGAATACAATGTGCTCATCCCTTCAATGCCGCCAATCAATGTTATTGATTTGCTGATATCATATTCCATACCCAATGTCATACGAGCCATTGGCCCGGTTGACATACCGCCCGCACCAACCCTTATCAGTGGACGAAGTTGCTGATGCTTCGCAAATCGATGTTGCCAACCCACCATTGCCCATGGAGCTAGATATGTCTGATTATATTGAACGGTATAATTGTTTTCCGTTCCCGTATATCGCTGAGCAATGGATTCTTGTCCAACTTCCAAATACACAGCATCCTTGTCTGTAAGATCATAGTGTAGTCCTACAGATAAACTATTGATAAATGGATTATTAACAGGGGTGACTGTTTGATCAACAAACGAATGTTGAGTAAATCCACGCATGGTAAGTGAAAAGGGGGAAATAGCTAGATCTGAATTGTCAATCTTCGAAGTTGACTCCAATGGCATTGGCTTCAGAGATTGATCTATATCCGATGTCTGAACAGCAATCTGTTCAATAGGAACTTGCTGAACATTCTCTTGTGTCGTAACAACTTGTTGCATTGGTTGTTGAACAGATGCTTGATTTGAAAAAGGCAATACTGCTTGTTGCGGAATAATTGCACTTGAGCTTTGCTGCAAACTAGGAATAGCCATCCGTTGTTGCATGATATTTTGCATTGGTTGATTCACTGAAGATTGCATCTTTTGCGGCATTGAAGATGTCTGCTGTACAGTTGAAGCTTGATCAATGATCGGTGTTTGTTGCTTACTAGCGAAATATAAACCTGAAACTGATGCACCAATCAAGAGATACATGAGTGGTTGAACTGCTTTCCCCAGCCATGCTGATGCAGATTGCATCATTCCGGTTGAGACGGGATTATTCAATGTTGCACCAATTGCCACGGCTCCAATTCTACGCATAATGGATTCATGCATTGTATCAGGAGGCATGATCATCGTATTATCGATGAACTTGCGCATTGTGAATTGATCTTGCATTTCTTGTCGTAAATCTGCTTGCTGAGAAAGCATTGTAAACAACGATGGTTGCATCGCTTCGGGCAATTCACCATCCATGTACAATGTTAGCATTTCGGATGGACTCAGATTTGAAAATTCCAGACTCATGGTAGACTATTTAATGTTTATATAAATCATCAATAAATGGTTGAAGAATCACTCGGATCTTCTGCTTAGCTCTATAAATTCTTGTTCTGACGATTGGCATGGATGACTCAACAATCTCAGCAATTTCATTATAACTGTATCCATACATTTCACGCAAAATCAATACTTCCTTATAATCTTCAGGAAGCATTTCCAAGGCGGTTGCGATGAGTCTTGACAATTCCTTTTGTTCATATGGAGTATCCAAAGAAGGGAATTCAAAATTCTCTATCGCGATTGTGCTCGTATTGTATTTTTTTGCTTTTTCATTCAAACACAAATTGCGTGAAATCTTCAGCAAATATCCCTGAACATTTTGGATGTCTTGCCCTGAAACACCCATCTCATAAAATCGTACGAATGTTTCTTGAAAAATATCATCCGTGGCCTGGATATCTCCAAGAATTTTTCTCACATAAGAATAAATTCTTGGTGAATGTCTTTTATACAACATGCTCAAAGCTTGATGTGCACGACTTCCACCACCACTGAGCATGGCATACAATTGTAAATCTGTATGCTCCGAAAGCTCTGTGGATGCTGGAATACGGGACCTATTGAAGGTATTGTCCCTGTTCATCTTGAACATCCGCTAAAAATATGTGAACACAATTGTAAAGAGTTGATTTTCAGGGATTTGTTACATGTAATCCCTTCTTGCCAATATCGGTTCGAAAATATCTTTTCTGATAATGTATGTACTCAACTCCAATATAAGCTTGTTGAATTGCTTCTGAGAGGGTTGCTCCAAGCCCACAAATTCCCAATACCCTTCCACCTGATGTTATGATGGAACCATCCGGCAATAATTTTGTACCTGCATGAAAAACAGATATTTGGGGAATTTCAGAAATTTTGTCCAATCCGAGTATCTTATGACCTGTTTCATAATCATCAGGATATCCTCCCGATGCCATTACCACATTGCATGCAAATCCTTCTGCCCTTGACTGCATGGCGCTTGCATCCAATGCACCAATTGCGGCGGAATGGAGAAGTGTTGCAAGATCCCCTCGAAAGACACTAAGCACTGCTTGGGTTTCAGGATCACCAAATCTGCAATTAAATTCCACCACGGAAGGCTTACCGGCATCAATCATGAGTCCAACAAATAAACAACCTACAAATGGAAATCCTTCTTCATGCATTGCTTTGAGCATCGGCCTCACGATTTCATTATCTACTCTATTCATTATTTCTTCAGTGACTAATGGCGCCGGAGCATAAGCGCCCATGCCACCGGTATTTTTTCCTAGGTCACCATCCTTTGCTCTTTTGTGATCTTGTGCTGGTGCTAGAAGTATAGAGTTTTGTCCATCAGTAATTGCAAACACAGAAGCTTCTTCACCTTTGAGAAAATCTTCAATCACAATACTTGAACCGGCATCTGCAAAAAGACCGGAAAATATTTCATCGATTGCTGCATGTGCTTCATCATGTGTTTCTGCAATAATGACACCTTTTCCCGCTGCAAGTCCATCGGCCTTGACAACAATCGGTAATGCTCTATCATGAATGTATGCATGTGCTTCATGTATTTGCTCTTTCGTAAAATGCTCATAGCCGGCAGTAGGAATGCCATGTCGCTTCATAAGGTCTTTGGAAAATCCTTTTGAAGATTCAATTCTTGCTGCTTTAGCTGAAGGTCCAAACACAGCTATGGAATGAGAACGCAATTCATCAGCTAGACCTTTAACAAGTGGCGCCTCAGGTCCAACCACTACTAGGTCAATTGCATGTTGTTTGCAAAATGCAATGATTGTTCCTGAATCATTAAGAGATAATGAATCTACAAGTGTGGCTATTCCGTTCATTCCGGGATTTCCCGGAAATGCATACAATGCCGTAGTTGAAGGTGAAGCATGAAGACTTTGAGCAAGTGCATGCTCTCTTCCGCCGGAGCCAATGAGTAGGATATTCATGTCTTTTTGGTGATTAGTGGTAATGATACAATTTACAAAATGTCAAAGTAGTTTAACCATTGAAACTTCTCAAATTTCAAAGCGTTATATTTCCGCATGAAGTGTAGAATCCTACTCATATTGTCATTGCTTCTTCCCTTGGGTGGTTGCCCACACATGATGGTCAAGGAATTTGAAGAAATGAAGCCTCCTCCACATTATAAGCCTCGATATCAGATGTCTGAAAAATCCATGGACTCGGTATTACATGCCATTCCATTTTCGCTTGACAGAGCGAGAGTTGTAGATTCTCTTCTCTCAGCTTATGAACAGGGAGCATCATTTCAAGATAGCATTGCACAAAGGTCACAATCCGGAATTGATGCTTCACTCATTGGCATCAATGATGCTGGCTATCCTGACAGTATTCATGTAAAACTCAGCATCAAAGATGAAAAGGGATTTTTTGTGAAAGGTCTTGCCGGACCCAATCGGAAAAAAGTGATTCAAGGCAAAGACAGTATTTTTCGATTGCTGATTGATTCATGCAGTAAGAATCCAAAGAATACACCCATCACGGAATTCTCTGTACATGAAATCAATGAAGATGCAAGAAAACCTCTTGCATTGTCGATGGTACTCGATCATTCTCCTTCCATGGGTGAAATGAGAGCAAAGAAATTGCAAGAAGCAGTTCGACTTTCCATGGATATGCTCACAGATGATGATGCAATCGCCGTGGTAAAATTTACAAGTAAGATTCATCGCGAAGTGCCTTTGTCAAGCAATTATGAACAATATACTTCTCAGTTGAAGATCGATGGTTTGCGTGGAATTCGTATTAAACCTGTAACCATAAATATTTCTTTCACTCAGCAAAGTATTCAAGTCGACACAGATCAACAATAAAGTCATGATTGTCTTTTCCGATGGTGGTGACAATTCATCAAAAGCTGATAAAGATTCAGTCATAAGACATGCCCGGAAACATGGAGTGATTATTCATACCATCGCTTATGGTCAAACCGATGAAGATATCTTGAGAGCATTATCCGAAAATACCGGTGGGAAAATGTATCGCATTTATACCACGAAAGAATTTCCATTTGTTCTCGCAGATATCATCAAAAGCATGAAAAATCATTATGTGATTTCATATGCACCACCGGTTTCTCCTGACATCCATCGTGTTTCAAGCGTGATTGCACTTCGAAAAGATCTCATCGGAAGTGTGAATGGGTATTATGATAAATCTATTCTTCATTCCTGGGATGCAATTGGCACGGTATATATGGAAGAAATTGAATTTGAAAGAGGTAGTTCGATATTGCCGCCTATGGCAGAATCGATCTTGAACAATATCTTCTCTTCCTTGAAATCTTCCCCAAATCTTAAATTGGAAATTAGAGGTCATACCGATGATATTGGTAAAGAAGATGACAATGAACAATTGTCTCTTTCCAGAGCGCAATCTGTGGCAGGTGCTTTGATTGCACGCGGTATCAATAAATCACGACTCATTATTTCAGGGAAAGGTGAAAGCATGCCTCTTGTTCCGAATGATTCAGAAGTATCAAGAAAGAAAAATCGTCGCACAGAATTCATCATTATACAATGATTGTCATCATACTTCTTTTCCTGATTTTTCCCTTTTGCATGAAGGCACAAGGAACCATAGCAATTGGCGAAAGAGGTACTATTGCACTTGGCATCAATCAACAAGACTCCATTACATATTCTGTACACCTCTCAAATCCAACTGTCTTTTATATTGATTCCATCAACATTGATGATGCACAACAATCATTTCAACGCATTACAACTGATAGCATCACATTCATAGGAACAGGTATTGGCAATCTTTCCATTCATGGTATTGCGCTTGCTGGTTCGGATAGCATGACGATTGTGAATGTGCGTGGTAGATTGAAAGATGTGATTCTATTGGATACTTCATTTGTCATCACAATCACATCAAATACTACACCTCTACCCTATATTCGATTCAGTTATGTATCTGAGAATATTCCAAATCCGATCATGCGTGGTGAAGCAACCGAGTGGACTTATGAATTGGATAAACCAGGGAGCATACAATTCTCGATCATCACATTGGATGGGCGAATCATTGAAGAATTCTCTTTGATGCAAGATAAAGGAAGACATGTTTTTCGCTTTGTGCCGAATTCGTATACCTATCATCCGGGGGTATATGGGATGCGACTCATCACCGAGCAAGGTGTGCATTATAGAATATGGAATGTCTCGCCATGATGATGTTTTGTTTCATATTCTTTATGTCCTTCACGGTGAATGCTGCTGAACCAGACTCAACAATCCGAAGGAAACCCAAACTCGATTTGGAATCACTCTCACCTGATTCTTTCTCAGCCGAATCAGATTTTGTGAATATGTCTTCAGGTTGGTTCCCAAGAATAGGTGCATTCAGAGCAATAGACTTTGTTGGTGCAAGTAGCTCTTTCTGGAATGATGGAATATTTCTTCTTCAACCGAATATTTCGGGCACTATATTCAATGTTCCAAATCTTACTTTTTCCGGGAGTACTTCATATTCCATTGATGATCGGATTCCTTTACTTCCTTTTTCAATGGAAGAATCTGATGAAGATGTGCGTGAGCAAGATTTTTCGACAACTTCACTGAGAGTTCGACATTCAATTCCGGAATTAGGTATCATCTTACGCATCGGATTGGGAATAACATATGTGAATCGCATGTTGTTTGCTGTAGATAAAACAAAAATATTCTTGAATATGCAGGGCGCACTTGATGAATTTCAAGAATTACATGCCATCAGCATCGATGAAACAGAATTGATCTCACATATTTCATTCGAAGTACCGATATATGGCGCTTCGATGGATCTATTCGGACAAAACAGTTATTCCTATTATTCTCTATTGACAGGTATCAATTCGATGTATGTTCTGGATTCAGAATTTCTCCATCAATCTTATATAGTAAAAGGACAACATGCAATCAGATATCCTTCGGGTTCAAATATTCTCACGCTTCAGAAACGATCATACATGAATGATATTCAAAGGCTGAGATTGGGTATCGAAGCAGGTTTGGGGTGGCAATTTGGATTTGAGCCATTTCATATCGGAGCTGAAGGATTCATGATCTATCCTCTCAATTCCCTTCTCAAGAATCATCAATTACAGACAATGATTCTCTCTATTCGAACCTACATTGGCATTTCATTCTAAATCAAGAGAGCAAAACATGCTCTCAGATTCCCTATCTTTGTGGAATCACAAATGCATAGAAATCTCATGAATGTTCATTCCTCAGTACTTGGCCTCATCGGAAAAACTCCGCTTGTCAAACTCAATACCATCGCGGCAGATATTCCCGCGACTATTTATGTCAAACTCGAAAGTCGCAATCCTGGTGGATCAGTAAAAGATCGTATAGGCATTGCAATGCTTGAAGCTGCAGAAAGAGATGGATTGATCAAACCGGGCGGACTCATCATCGAACCGACAAGTGGCAATACCGGAATTGGACTTGCACTTGCTGCAACGTTGAAGGGATATAAATGCCTCTTTGTTATGACAGACAAAGCATCGCAAGAACGCGTTCGTTATCTCAAAGCTCTTGGAGCGGATGTGCTCATTGTTTCCAGCGCAGCAAAAGCAAGTTCTCCTGAATATTACTTTAATACCGCTCAGCGATTAGCTCAAGAAATTCCAAATGCTGTGATGCTCAATCAATATGATTTTTATGCAAATCCTGCAATTCATGAAGCAACAACAGGACCCGAAATTTGGAGTGATACCGATGGAACAGTTACACACTTCATAGCAGGAATTGGAACCGGTGGTACAATCACGGGAACAGCTCGATATTTGAAACAACAAAATCCACAACTGAAGGTCATCGCGGCAGATCCCGTTGGTTCTTGCATTAAAACATTCAAAGAAACAGGTCGCGTTGTCGAAGCACTCCCATATCTCGTGGAAGGAGTCGGACAAGAACGCATCCCGGGAAATCTTGATATCACTCTCATTGATGATGTAATGAATATCAATGACAAAGAATCCTTCAATACTGCTCGCAGACTTGCTCGTGAGGAAGGTATCTTTTGTGGTGGTTCAAGTGGAATGAATGTGGCGGCAGCTTTGAAACTTGGCAAAACACTTACAAAGAATGATGTGATTGTTGCCATCATTTGTGATACAGGCGAGCGTTATCTCACCAAACATCATTCTGATGAATGGCTTAAGGAGCAACATTTGCTCGATGATCGATTGACCGTAAAAACTGCACTTGCAGTGAAATCAAATGTGAAATCAATTCCAACACTGATTAGCATTGACCCTGATGCAACAGTTGAACAAGCATTACAACTCATGCAAGAATTTGAAATTTCAGAAATGCCGGTGATAGAACATGGTGTTTCTGTAGGAACATTGCGCGAGAATAAATTAATGGCAAAAGTAATTGCCGATCGCAATGTATTATCCTCAAGCGTGAAAGAAGTGCAAGAAGATCCCATGCCAATCATTGATGGTGGGGATGATATACAACAAGCAATCACGGCACTGAAGACACATCATGCCATTTTGGTTTCAGAGTATGGTGCTTTATCGGGTGTGCTTTCAAGACATGACATCATAGATTTCATTTAATGCAATTCTTGATTACTATCGGCATCATTGTGTCAACCATCATTGCGATGGAAGCGATAGCATGGTTCACTCACAAATATCTCATGCATGGTCCGCTTTGGTTTATACACAAAACGCATCACATGCCAAGACATGGAAGATTCGAACTGAATGATGTATTTGGTATTCTCTTTGGTGTGATATCGATGTCATGCATCATAAGTGGAATGCACACAATGTCCACGCTTTTCTGGATTGGCATTGGCATTAGCATCTATGGATTGTTGTATTTCTTTGCACATGATATCATCGTGCACCGTCGAGTAAAACTTGGTATGCGAATGCGGGGTCAATATGCCGAAGCACTGAGAAAAGCCCATCTTATTCATCACAAAACAATCACAAAAAAAGGATCCGAAGAATTTGGATTTTTATTTGTGCATCCCAAACATCTGAAATAATTATTCCCCGGGTTTTTTGAACACGATATCTTCAGGAATTGAAAGCAATGACTCATCAAATGGTTTATTCGCTTCAATTTTTACTGCATATGTTTTCATAGGAACACCATTAGTCATTGTCTCACTCTTCAGAACGAGATTTCCCCAAACAGAATATTTTCCCGAAAATGGAATTGTTGGATGAGCTAAATTCCACACTTGACAGGGATATCCTAGAACTGTGTCCATTATAGTTGTTTTTTCAAGTCCGATTTCTTTTTTCATACTATCTGAAATCGTTGAAAAATTAATGCCACCTGCATCCGCAAATTGTCCAACCGAATATCTGGTTCCTGTTCCTTCCTGCAAATCCATGGTTGTTAAGATGCCATTAGCGAAAATGCTTTTAGAGTGTATCTTCAAATTCAAATCTTGTTCTACTGCACGAAAGCCAACTGTTTCCGTCACTTCACGCGCGCCATGTTTGTCGAATGAAACGGTAATCTTCGTACGCATTCCGTCCATCTCAGAAAAAAGCAATACTTCTCCTGATGCCAATGCATACTTTTTCGGTACTTCAACTGCAATGTTCTTTTTCTTTTGTTTCTTTGGTTTCTGAGCTTGTATATCTGTAGATAACAAAGCTAAGAATAGAAAAATGATGATATGCATAATAGTTCTCAATTCATGTTCAAACGACTAAAAATATAACGCCAGAAGAATGCCTGATCTTCTATGATTTGCTCGATTGATTTACCTGTGCCATGTCCTGCATCAAAATCAACATGGAGCATAATCGGCTTGGTTTGCTCTGGTCTAGATTGTGCAATTGCAACAAATTTCTTTCCATGCAATGGATCAACACGCATGTCGAATTCACCAACACTCACGAGCATTTCCGGAAGTGCAACTCCTGCTTTCACATTATGATAAGGCGAATATTGAAGAAGTGTTCCAAAATCTTCTGCTTTGTCGGGATCACCATATTCGGGAATCCAATATCTCGCAATGCGGAATTTGTGATAGCGTATCATGTCTAGCAATGGGACCTGGCAAATAATAGCTCTGTACAAATCGGGTCTTTGAGTTGCAATAGCCCCCATAAGCAATCCACCATTTGATCCACCTCTTGCAACAATACGCGCAGGATGAGAATATTTCTGCTCTATAAGCCATTCTGTTGCTGAAATCATATCATCAAAAGTATGTTGCTTTTTCTTGAGCATCCCATCAAGATGCCATGATTCTCCATATTCATTGCCTCCACGCAAGCCAACGCGCACATACATTCCGCCACGCTTTAAAAATGAAGCATTATAACCCACAAATTCAGGACTCATACCGATATTGAATCCACCATAACCGGTAATCAATACGGGATTATTACCATCCTTCTTGATTCCTTTTTTGTGTACGATGAACATGGGAATCTTCGTGCCATCTTTTGAAGTACAAAATTCAAGAGTTGCTTGAATATCAGAAAGATCCATTGGAATATCATCTTGATAAAAGAATTTCCATTCCAATGTTTTTCCATTCAGCGTATAAATCTTTTGTGTTGATGTAAATGATGAAATTGTGACATACACAATGTCTTCATCAGCTTCATAACTCATCGAGGCAACATTACCGAATTCTGGCAATGTCAATTCTTTGATGAATGCACCCTTTAAATCATGTACCATGATGCGTGACATGACATCTTGCTTATCTTGAACAAGCAAATAGGAACTTGTCACTTCAAAACCGTCAATGACTGTTTTGCCCTCTGGTACGAGAATCTTTGCTTTTTCGAATTCAGGATTATCTAGTGTTGACATTGCTACAAAAAAGTTTGGAGCATCATGATTTGACAACCAATAGATATTGTTACCACGAAATTCCGGATTGGATTTGAATGAATTGCTTGAATAAATTATGTGTGGTTTATCTGAACTTCCAATCTTCCGAAATGACACGGTATTACTATAAAAATCTCCTGTGCTCCACACTTGCACTTGTTCATCTTCCGGTTCATAGATGGCGGCAAAATCTTTTGCATCATTTGGTGCGAGCAATTTGACTGCATTGGAAAGTGGTTCGCCAAGTATATGCTCATATACTCCCAGAGGAATTTGTTGCTCTATCAATTCTTTTGTTCGAGGGGTGATGAATACTTTTGACTCATCATGTTTCCATGTGAAATTGCTCACGCCGGGTAAAACATCACCGATTTGTTTCCCTGTTCGTGCATCAATGATTCGATAGTCGGTGATTTCTGCGCCTTTTGTTTGAGTGGCGATAGCAAGTTTGGTGGCATCTTTATTGATCGTCACACCTGAAATCGCTGTTTTCCCGCTTGGGTCAAGAGCTACAGGATCAAAAAGCAATTGTTCTTTGCCATCAATGAGTGCATAATACTTGAATTGCAATTCACCTTTTTTTCTGCGTGAGAAAAAGACTTTCCCTTTTTTGATTCTTGGTGGTGAAGTTATATCGCGATCAAACAATGCACGAATTTCATCATTCAATCCCTTGATATCTGGAGCAGTTGCACGCAGATATTCCATCGTGGCATCATGTTGTTTTCTTGTCCAATCAATGATTTCAGGTTGTTCTTTATCCTCCAAATGACGATATGCATCAATCAAAGTGATGCCATGCAATTCTTCTTGTATTGGCTTAGCAATTGTTGCAGGAGGTGTAAAGCGTTGAGCAGTCATGGTATATGTACACAGTAATAAGCAAATGAGTTGTCGCATGTCATGCATCCATCAATTGAATAATGACAATTTATTTGATCTCGCTTTTTCTAGCGTGATCAATTGTTTTTCTGCATTTCTTCGTTCATAATCAGTTCTTACTTTTTCTTGTTCTTGAGCATTGTCATTGATAAATGCAAGTTTGTGATCCGGGGAAATGAGTTGTCCTGCAACCGGGACTGCCCTTGATGCATCCAATACATGAAGCACACATCCTTCATATGCAGGAGCTATTTTTACAGCGGTATGTACGCGCGATGTTGTTGCTCCACCAATCATGAGTGGAATATGCAATCCTCTTCTTTGCATTTCTTTTGCCACATGCACCATTTCATCGAGCGATGGAGTGATGAGACCGGAAAGACCAATGATATCTGCATTGCATGCAATTGCTTCATCAAGGATGCGGTCTGCAGGTACCATGACGCCAAGATCAACAACCCGATAATTATTGCAACCCAGCACAACACCAACAATGTTTTTTCCGATATCATGTACATCGCCTTTTACTGTCGCCATGAGTATCGTTCCATTTGGAGCAGATGCAATTCCTGCCAATTCTTTTTCTGCTTCCATGAAAGGCGTGAGATATGCGACTGCTTTTTTCATTACACGAGCGGATTTCACAACTTGTGGCAAGAACATTTTTCCGGATCCAAACAATTCACCAACGATATTCATGCCATCCATGAGTGGACCTTCAATAACAGAAAGTGGTGATCCAAAATGCAATCGTGCCTCTTCCATGTCTTCATGTACATGTCCATCCAACCCTTTCACAAGTGCATGATGAATACGCTCATTGATTGGAAGTGATCTCCAAGCTTGTACTTCCTGTGATTGAATGTGTTCGCCAGATGATTCTGCTTTCAATCTTTCTGCATAGTCAACGAGTCTTTCCGTTGAATCTGAGCGACGATTCAATATTACATCTTCAACGAGTTCCAAGAGCATTTTCGGAATATCATCATAGATATCGATTTGCCCGGCATTCACGATACCCATATCCATGCCGGATTTAATCGCATGATAGAGAAATGCGGAATGCATTGCTCTTCGTACCGGTTCATTTCCGCGGAATGAGAATGAGAGATTAGACACACCACCGGAAATTTTTGCAAGTGGTAAATGCTCATTGATATAAGCGGTTGCATTGATATAATCCAATGCATAATTCGCATGTTCTTCTATGCCTGTTGCAACTGCAAAAATATTTGGATCGAATATGATGTCTTCCGGCGGAAATTGTACCACTTCCGTCAAGATGCGATATGCACGAGAGCAGATTTCAATTTTTCTTTCAAAGGAATCTGCCTGACCTTTCTCATCAAAAGCCATGACAATGACGGCGGCACCATATTTTCTCACTTCATGCGCAAGATGAATGAATGCTTCTTCGCCTTCTTTCAGTGAAATCGAATTGACGATTCCTTTTCCTTGCACGCATTGGAGTCCGGCTTCAATCACAGACCACTTCGAAGAATCAATCATGATTGGAACACGCGCAATGTCTGGTTCAGCAGCGATCAGATTGAGCAATGTGCGCATTGCTTGTTCAGAATCAAGCATGCCTTCATCCATATTCACATCGATGATTTGCGCTCCAGCTTCCACTTGTTGTCTTGCAATGCCAATCGCTTCATCATACTTATTCTCGCGAATGAGTCGGGCAAATTTTGCAGAGCCCGTGACATTTGTTCGTTCACCAACATTCACAAAATTCGTTTCGGGTCGAAGAATAAATGGCTCCATACCAGAAAGACGCATCAAAGGTTCTTTCTTTGTGAGTATGCGAGGCTGTACATGCTCTACTGCTTCGGCAATCTTGGCGATATGATCCGGAGTTGTTCCGCAACAACCACCAACGATATTGATGAAACCAGATTCAGCAAATTCTTTCAAGACAAGCGCCATCGATTCAGGTGTTTCATCATAGCCACCCATTTCATTGGGAAGTCCGGCATTGGGATAAACGCTGATGAAGCAATCCGCAATGCGTGATAATTCTTCGAGGAATGGACGCATTTGATCAGCGCCCAAAGCGCAGTTCAAACCAACACTAATCAGGTTTGGACAATGTCTGATTGAATGCCAAAAAGCTTCTGTTGTTTGACCAGATAGTGTTCGACCACTCATATCGACAATCGTTCCGGAAATCATTACCGGAAGTGAAATCTGTAATTCTTCAAACAAAGAAGAAATTGCATAGATCGCAGCTTTGCAATTCAACGTGTCGAATACAGTTTCAACGAGAATGATGTCGATCCCGCCTTCAATCAATCCGCGCAATTGTTCAGTATATGCATCTACAACTTTTTGCCAGGTGGTCGCACGATAGCCGGGATCATTCACATCGGGCGAGAGTGATAACGAAGTATTGAGAGGTCCGATGGCACCCGCAGCAAAACGAGGTTTTTCAGCTGTGGAATATTCTGTGCATGCTTGTTTGGCAAGTCTCGCAGCATGTACATTCAATTGATAAGCGAGTGATTGCAAACCATAATCAGCTTGAGCAATACTTGTAGAACTGAATGTATTTGTTTCGATGATGTCTGCACCCGCTTCGAGATATTGTCTGTGAATATTGAGAATAATCTCAGGTTGCGACAATACCAACAAATCATTATCACCCCGAACATCATGATGATGATTGCAGAGCAATGAATGAAAATCTCCGGCACTTTCACTGCTTCCACGAAAATCTTCTTCTTGCAATCCATGCTTTTGAATCATCGTGCCCATGGCTCCATCGATGATCAGGATGCGATTGCTTATAGCAGATTGTAATGTGTCATAGATTGATTGCATAGATGCAAAATTAACAAATTGAAGGGCTTCGACATTGTACTTCCACTCAACATTCTCTTTATCATGCTGAATTCCCAATAGGATGTTATTTGCTCATTAGCATTGCTCTTCACGCAAATAACCGTAGTTTTGTACTGCGATTCATTGCTTTGGAATTCAAGTTCGGCCTTCAGCTGTATCCTCTCCTCACGTTCCTCCTGCCATGCTTCGCGCATGATTCTTATATATCCGATTAAAGGAACGAATGAACTTTTCAGATTTACCCTTGAGTGATGCCCTACAAAAGGCCCTCAAGGCAGAGGGATATTCCGTGCCGACACCCATTCAGGCGGAAGCCATTCCCTCAATTTTACAGGGTAGCGACATCATTGGATGCGCTCAAACAGGTACAGGAAAAACAGCGGCATTTGCATTGCCGATTTTGGAATTGCTTGCTTCAGAACCAATCATTAATAAAGAAGAGAAACAAGACAAAAAACACAAAGGCAGAAAAAAACCTATTCGTGCATTGATACTTTCACCCACGAGAGAACTTGCACAACAAATTGGAGATAGCTTTACTGCTTATGGACGTTTTACAGGTATCACTAATACCGTCATTTACGGAGGAGTTGCTCAAAGCAAACAACAGCAAGCTCTTCGCAATGGCGTTGATGTATTAGTCGCAACACCTGGAAGACTACTTGATTTGATGAATCAACGCATCGTATCACTGAGTTCAGTATCAATCGTTGTACTCGATGAAGCGGATCACATGCTCGACATGGGATTCATACATGATATTCGCAGCATCATTGATACATTGCCACAAAAAAGACAATCCCTTCTCTTTAGTGCAACCATGCCTCAAGAGATTGAGCGACTCGCAAATGACATGCTCAATAATGCCAAGCGCATTGCAGTGGATCCAATTTCTTCCAGTGCAAAACCAGTTGAGCAGTTGGTATATTTTGTCGATAGAAAAAAGAAAATTGATTTGCTACTTCGCTTGATGGATACCTTGCCTATGACTTCTGTGCTTGTGTTTTCACGCACAAAACACGGAGCCGATCGCATTGCTCGTGATTTGAATAAAGAAGGTGTACCAAGCGAAGTAATTCATGGAGATAAAACACAATCTTCGAGATTAAGAGCACTCAATAGATTCAAAGAAAAGCGTTCTCGTGTTTTGGTTGCGACCGATATCGCAGCTCGAGGAATTGATGTTGAACAATTGCCTTATGTTGTGAATTATGATTTACCAGATGCAGCTGAAACATATGTGCACAGAATTGGGAGAACCGGCAGAGCAGGTTTAACAGGAGTTGCAATTTCATTTTGTTCGAATGAACAACAAGATGTGTTCAGACAAATCAAGAAGATTGTAGGAAAAGACACTATCAAATCCATGTCTGTAGAAGAAGCCTTTAAAAAGGTACCACAATTTCAGGCGGGCGAACATCCTTATCCTTCTCAAAAAAAGGAAAAGAATCATAATGAAGATTCAAAAGGACTCAGCAAGGCCGGACATTCAGTCCAATCTATTTTGAAGGGACATGGAACAAAAAAACAACAACATTCACCTGATATAGAACGACTGCTTGAAAAGGATTATGAGCCGAAGAATATTCAAGAAGCTATTGCAGCCAGATTGAAAGCCGAGGGGGTGTCGCAGGACATTATACTCAGAACAACCGGCATCAAAAAAGACATCTTACATAAATTGTGAAGAAAAGCCGTCTCCATGACGGCTTTTTTGTATCAAAAAGGCAACTTTCCACTAAGGTTTGGCGTTATCCGTTTATTATTGGTCATTGTATCATCTTTATTCAGAAGTATATCATGATTCGCAAGCTCTTTTTCTGTTTGATTTTCATAGTAACTAGCATTTCAGCCTACTCACAGAATACCATCATTCGTGGCATTGTGATCGACAGCTCATCTAAAACACCAATCCCTGGAGTTCGTGCCGCTCTTCTCAAAGATGGAGAAAGCAAACCTGTTGCAGGTGGGGTAAGTGAACGCTCTGGAATATTCTTCATAAAAAATGTATCCCCTGGTACCTACACACTCAGTGTACAATCCATCGGCTATGCGAAATATGCAAAGTCAATCACTATTCCTTCGGCTAAAGACACAGTAAAAATTGGAACGATTCGTTTGGGTGAATCAGGATATCTTACAGATGAAGTTGAAGTCACTGCAGTAGCAACACGCATTGAAATGAAAGGTGATACAACAGAATTTTCTGCTGATGCATTCAAGACAGATAAAAATGCTTCAGCCGAAGACTTGGTTCGGAAATTACCAGGAATGGAAGTTGATGCATCAGGATCTGTAAAAGCTCAAGGTGAACAAGTGCGAAGAGTTCTTGTGGATGGCAAACCATTCTTTGGTAGCGATCCTTCCGCTGCACTCAAAAATCTTCCTGCAGAAGTGATCGACAAAGTGCAATCATTTGATGCAATGAGTGATCAAGCTGCATTTACTCGTTTTGATGATGGCGATAGAACAAAGACATTGAATATCGTGATGAAAGCCGACAAGAAAAATGGTCAATTTGGAAAACTCTATGCCGGCTATGGTGATAAAGATCGCTATACCGGTGGCGGTACGGTTAATATCTTCAATAAAGACAGTAGAATTTCTATTATTGGAATGTCAAATAATATCAATCAACAGAATTTCTCAATACAAGATATTCTTGGCGTGATTGGTGGAGGTGGCAATCCAATGATGCAACGCATGGGTTCTATGATGCGCGCTTTCAGTGGCGGAATGGGTGGTGGCGGCATGCGTGGTATGCGTTGGATGGGCGGTGGGGGCGGTGGCGGTGGAGCCGGTGATTTTATGGTGAATCAAAGCGATGGAATCACGCAATCTCATGGCTTAGGTGTCAACTATACCGATTCATGGGCAAAAGGACTCAGCGTCACAACGAGTTATTTTGTGAATTATAGCGACAATGCTTCTGTGCAAGATGTAAATCGATTGTATTTTCTCGGTGATACTTCAACACAGAGTAATGTTCAAACAAATAATAATTCATCACTTACAGGTAATCATCGATTCAATGTTCGTATGGATTGGACAATTGACTCCATGAATTCCATATCAATTGAACCACGACTCACATTGCAATCCACTGATAAATCCACTCGTTCTATCAATAGTACATTTGGTATTGATTCAATTCCTGTCAATGCTTCAAATACTTCCACAGACACTGAGAATACAGGGTATAATGGAAGTATCGACATGTCGTATAGACATCGATTTGAAACTGAAGGTCGTACCATCTCAGCATCGGCTCGTGTTTCCGGGAACAATAATATTGGTTCAGGAAAAAATAATGCAGTCAATGATTATTATCGCTCGATCAATCAATCATTTTCTGATACATTAAGACAAGACATGCCATCAGATGGTGAAGGATATTCCGCAAGTACTAATATTGCATATACAGAGAATCTTCATAAAGACGGTCAATTGCAATTGAGCTATAATTATGCTTACAATGAAAATACCAATGACAAAAAGATTTTCGATTTCAATGTGAATACGGGTGAATATTCTTCTTTGAATCAACGCTTATCAAATAATGCATTGTCAATCTATGCAACGCAAAGACCCGGCATTACCTATAAATACAATCTTTCTCAAGCGGCAAATATTTCTGTTGGTTTTGATTATCAGATTGCAAAGTTGAATGTTGAGCAATCATTTCCAACTACATTTTCTACATCGAGAACATTTTATAATCTTCTTCCAAATATCTCATATCAAATGCGTGATGGCTTTACAAGCAATGCGCGTTTGAGCTATCGCGTTTCGACACAGCAGCCATCGCTAACACAATTGCAAGATGTTATTGATAATACAGATCCGATTCGTCTATCGACAGGGAATTCGAATCTTGTGCAAGAAATCAACAATGAGATTAGAGGAAATTATGGTACCTTTTCCATGATGAGTGGTCGTGCATTTTTTACGACTGCATCCTTAACACTCATTGACGATAAATTATCAACTGAATCAATCATTGCCACAAGTGACACCATCCTTCCCGGAAATATCAGACTTGGCAATGGTGCACAATTAACAAGACCAATCAATATCAGTGGTGCATTTAATGCCAGTTCATTTATTACCTATACATTTCCATTTGAACCTTTTTCAGGTTTTAAAATCAATGTAAATTCCAATCTTGGTGGTTTTTTCTCACGCACTCCGACACTCATCAATGGCTTTAGAAATGATGCAGATAATCTCGCAATTACTCCATCACTTGCACTTGTAAGCAATATCAGTCCTGAACTTGATTTTTCTGTTTCATGGAGAACGGCATATACAATCGTTCAGAATTCCATTCGAAAAGAACTGGATAACAATTATGCAATTCACACATTGTTTGCACGCATGAATTGGATTTTTCTTGGTGGTTTTGTGTTTTCCGGTGATTTCAACTATACCATCAACAATGGATTACAAGGCGATTTGAATCGCAATATTCCTCTTCTTAGTCTTGGTATTGGCAAGCGTTTCTTGGATGATAATGCTGAGGTAAAATTATCTGTCTATGATGTACTCAATCAGAATCAGAGTATTAATCGTTCTGTTCAAGCAAATTATATCGAGGATTCTCGCACCAATGTATTGCAACGCTATTTCCTCCTAAATTTCACATATAATCTTCGTGCATTTGGAACTCCACCTGCAATACCTACGGGTGGTGGAATGTTCAAAATGGAAATGAGATGATCACATGTCTTATCGTCCACAAGCACCTTTAAAGCCAGGAAGACATCTCTTCAAAGAACTGAATTTGAAGATTTTGTCAGCTTATATTGACTGGACACCTTTTTTTCTTTCATGGGAAATGAAGGGTTCTTATCCTGCAATTCTTGAGGATGCAGTATATGGAAAAGAAGCCACGAATTTGTTCAATGATGCTCAATCAATCTTGAATCGCATCATAGATGA